>NZ_JBALWD010000070.1:0-875 GCF_036960985.1 Sneathiella sp.
GGCGGAGAACTGGTCGACATTGCATCTGGTAGTCGCAAGCCTTCCTTCAGAGCATTTGAGCGTTTAGTTTACGGAGCTGTTCGGATGCGAACGGACGGTACTAAACTGTTTTGTGCTGTGGAGTCCGCTCACGCCAATATTAAGGAGGCCTATTCTATGAATATCGATTCAGGTGGGAACGTCACAGACGTCCGGCAGGAAAAGCCCGTATAATTGAAGTTTCACCGTTTCTGTCGGACCTTGCATTGCCGATTAGAGTCATTAGCAGACATCTGTATTCGTTGAATATAAGGTCCGCTAAATGCTCAAAAGCAGCTTCCGACGAAGATGACTTTCTGCAATAAGGTGGCGGAGGATCGGGGAGAAACCGCCGCAAATTTCCGCCGCTTTTATGTCAATAGGTTACAGCTAGATAGCCTCCTTGCTTGGGTAAATTCTGTACCAGTTGTTTGTATCAGTCCAGTGGATTTGCAATTAAGTGCAAATAGTCCGTTACTTATTTCTGGATACATAGGGATGGAGAGCAGTTGATTACAAATAATATGTTTTTGAGTAATGACGAGAGGTGGGGAGCCGCAACGATATAGAAAATAAAGGATTTTCTGGAATCGAGTGTCTCTGGTATTTACTGATAATCGCTGTTTTCCGTCAGCAATTGTGCCAGATTTGTGACACGGATATGAATATTCTGTTTAATAGCCCACCGCAGAACTGCAACCAGAGTTAAGAGCTAAGAGTTTGAATGTTTTTTGCCAGATAGAAGTATTCTAGATGGCGTCACCACATGTTTCTTAGTTGCCAGAAGTGGGCTTCCGCGCTTATTGCCGGTGTCTGTTATGAGTTCAACTTGTGTCATTTTGCTCCAACCATGATGG
>NZ_JBALWD010000071.1:0-622 GCF_036960985.1 Sneathiella sp.
TTATTAGGAACGATCAAAATGATATCCTTTGCATAAGCTAACCTGCAAAAAATCACTAGAAGTGCGATCCAAATCAGAATAGTTCTAAATAGAGGGCCCACCGTATTTACTCTAAGATGCATCTTGTTCCCCATATACTGTAGTTGTCGGTCGTCAGAACATTTGTCATTTGAGGTAGCTTATTTGATCAGAGTGTTGGTTCCATCTAATTGATTTATATTAGGCGGCGATCATGCGGTGCTGCAAGCGTCTTTGTTCGATAGTCTTTCGTTTGATCCTTTCTTTTTTGTTTAAAATGGCTTGTGCTTTGCCGAAGTGGGCATTGTCACATTAACTTTCGATAGGCGCAGAGAAAACCTAGTGGATATACTTAGGCAGCTTTGTTTGTACTTGCCTAAATGCTTCTGCGCGATATTCCTTGAGGCAAGTTCGGCTGGTAAAGTGATGCTGAAAGTAGAAATAACTGTAAGTTGCTGCCTGAATATTGAGAGATCCTTGGGCAGAAGCTGGTGATTTTAAGTTCTGCTTTTTCGCTCTTTTGTGCCAAGAGATGAAGCAGGCATCAGTAATACTATGGACTTGCCACAGAATGCCTTCATAACGGTCCCTAAATGATAGTCTT
>NZ_JBALWD010000072.1:0-587 GCF_036960985.1 Sneathiella sp.
CTGATCGGTTTTTCAGCGGGTCATTTCTTACCTGAGCTTACCCGGCTTAGTTTAGTGATCTGGCCCACTGAAAAGCGATCAGACGGCCTAAAGCGAAAATCGCCGTTAATTCACTGGGTAAGCATAGGGTAAGCAATTTATCAAGAATTGGAGCGTAATCTGTTCGGCAGATTTCGTAAAGTGAAATCTATATAATATATATGAAACAATGAATTATGGGCTTATGGAGTAAAATATGTAAAACCAGAGAAGCCCCTATAATGAGGACTCTTAATCAGCGGGTCACAGGTTCGAACCCTGTAGCGCCCACCACTCGTTTCATTAGCTTAGAATAAATATATGCTCATAAGACTGAGACAAAAATATCTTTGGTAGCAAATTGTGCGCTAAAAACTCCACCGTCTATATTCGGAAACTTTTATGAGGTAGAGAGGGACGTGGTGCTGAATGGTCTTGTCGGCGCTCCATTAATTATCAGATTCGCTTCGATATCAATATCTAAAAATCCTAGAAAAGCGCCAGATTAGCGGGAAGCAAAGCTATAGACTATTTCTAATTTTTCCGACGCAATTGAAGTAAGTATCCGG
>NZ_JBALWD010000073.1:0-574 GCF_036960985.1 Sneathiella sp.
CTACTGTCGCGCCTTCTTCACGGAAAAACCGCTAAACAACCTGATCAAAAACGGTAACGTAAAATTAGATAAACTCTATGGTTGTCACGTTGCCTCCAGCATCAAGTCAGCTATCAACTTACTAAATCAATACTAACTTTGAGAAATGGACAATAAATACGATGTTTTTCCTATCAATGCCTTATAGTGAATTTTAATTACTTTTCTAAGTTGCACAAATGAAGATTTGAAAGATGAATAGCATTCGAACTTATAACTAAACGGAAATGTACTATGCCATCTTAGTTGTAGAGTTTTCTATTTTTAGAGAATTACCCTCCGAAGGCAGAGGTCACACGTTCGAATCGTGTCGGGTGCGCCAATCTTTTCAATGGCTTAGATGATTTTATCTTACTGGAAAATTTGTATCAGTACCCATATAGTACCCGCAAAAACTAAAAGTAGCTTGTGTGAGCGCGATTGCCTAAAGAGCACACATTTTTCAAGCTTGATACCAATTCATTGTATTTCTCAAAGTTGTCAATGACATCCGGTTGGCAGGCTCTGGATTACAAAACCTATAGGAACGATCTGC
>NZ_JBALWD010000074.1:0-569 GCF_036960985.1 Sneathiella sp.
TTTTCATTCATAAAATACTAGCTTCACTCACTACATCCCGCCTTAACTATTAGAAGTGCTCCCATCGCCGTGGCTAGCGACGTTGCACGATCCGCCAGATAACTGGCCACCATCTCTTTCGTCGCCGGGATTGTCCCACCCCAATTTGTGAAGTGAGCTAGATCAGAATTATAAGCCCGCCGTGTGTTGGGAGAGATGGCGTCTTCTACATAGCCCTTCACGCCCTCCAAGAGGCTGTTTTTAGGGTCCGATAAGTGGAGATTATCAAAGGTTAGAAAAGAAAACGCCTATTCTGAAACTAAAGTGGCGGGGTGACGTGGAGAAACCGCGGCAAATTACCATTTCTTTATTAATCAATAGGTTAAAGCTTGTTAAGCCTCCTTACTTACATAGATTCTGTACCAGTTGTTTGTATCTGTCCAGTAGGATTGCAGTTAATTGCAAACTCATAACGGCCCAAACCCGCTTTTCAAATCATTCCAACTCGTGTTCGGTGTACTGTTCGTCTGGTTTGTTAATAGTAATTTGATCCTGATGGTTATCTATCTGCATACCAACTTGAGGGAAGC
>NZ_JBALWD010000007.1:0-153445 GCF_036960985.1 Sneathiella sp.
CATTTACTCTACGCTTTTTTGAACGGGGATACGATCGCACCAACGCGGACGTGAATTACGCGTGTCCGATATCTCCGGAGAGCAACGCCGGATCGACGCCAAGTTTGGTGACGGCGGCCTGCCATTTCTGGTCTAACGCAGCCCCAAATACAATGTCCCTGTCAGAGGAAACAACAAGCCAACCATTTTGCTGAATTTCCTGTTCCAACTGCCCAGGGCCCCACCCCGCGTAGCCAAGCGCCAGAAAGCTGTTGTCCGGTCCGGTGCCTTTGGCAATGGATTTTAGCATATCAATGGTCGCGGTGAGGGCCATGTCCTCACCGATAACCAATGTCGTTTCATGAAGCAAATCTGTTGAATGAACGACAAACCCGCGTTCCGTATCAACGGGGCCGCCAAAATGAACTTTGATTTGGCTGGCGTCGCCAACTTCCGGAATATCGAGCTGTTCCAGCAGCTCCGCGAAAGAAAGGGCATCCAGGGTCTTGTTTAGGAGAATGCCCATGGCGCCTGATTCCGAATGCGCACAGAGCAGAATGACCGCTCGCTCGAAGCGAGGATCAGACATGGTTGGCATGGCAACCAACAATTTTCCATCCAAATATCCTGTTTCTATGGATTCTTCTGTCATACTCTAAATATACACCCGCTTTACAGGAATTCCCACAAGTTGAACTATTGTTGATGAGATTGTGACACATAATCTCTTAATATTGCTTTATATAGAATGAAAATGTCTTTTTTTTAGCGGCGAGCATAAATTGATGAAATCAGCGATACTTTTTCAAAGTCCTTTATATCTGTTGGCTTTTTTTGCTTTTGCCACACACACGGCACGGGCGGGATCAGCCACTGACTGGGAAGAGACAGAACAGTCGAAGATCCGATTGATTTCTGAAGTAGACGGGGTCAAAGGCCATGAATCCATTCGTATCGGGTTGCAGGTTCAGTTACAGAAGGGCTGGAAAATCTATTGGCGCAGCCCAGGGGACGCCGGGATCCCGCCTCAATTTGATTGGTCTGGATCGATGAATTTTAAGCAAAGCACCATCCATTGGCCGGCGCCGGAACAGTTTGACGTTTTTGGCCTGACGACCTGGGGTTATCATGATGAAGTCGTGTATCCGATTACAGTAGATATCGAAGATTCGTCCCAGCCCCTCGACTTGAAGCTTAAACTTTTCTATGGCATTTGCGAGCAAGTTTGTATTCCCTATCAACATGAATTTTCTCTGAGCCTGCCGGCGGATACTGGTGAACTTTCGTTGCAAGCACCGATTATTGAAGAATTTGTCGATCTTATCCCCCATACAGTTGGAGATGATCTTTCAACCATCTCACTGGTTACCGCCAAGTTGACCGGAGAAACGCAATTTTCCGTAACTGCTGTGGCCAATGGCACTTTCAAGGATCCGAAAATAGCGCTGGAAGGAAAAGAAGGTGTTTTTTTCGCTGTCCTTTCCAGCCGTATTTCCTCGGATGGGCGCTCCGCGATTTTTGACGTTGAGGCGGATTTTCCGACGAAAAAAGACCACCTGAAAGGTCAAACGGTCACGGTAACAGTGTTTGATCAGGATTTTGCCAGTGAAGGTATGTTGGCTATAAATTAGAGAAGTGGCTGATATTGAATTGAAGGCTTTTTATTTCTGCCCACATGATTATGTTATAGGCACTTAATTTTTCTAATCTTGAAAACCAATCATAGGAATGTAGATATGACGATACAAGTTGGCGATAAACTTCCAAATGTCGATTTGATGATGATGACCGAAACAGGACCGACTAAAATGTCCGTAGCTGATTTATTCGGTGGAAAGAAAGTGGCATTGTTTGCGGTTCCTGGTGCCTATACACCAACTTGTTCCGCCAAACATCTTCCCGGATTTGTCGATAATGCGTCGAACCTGTCCGGCAAGGGTGTTGATGAGATCGTTTGCCTTTCTGTTAATGATCCTTTTGTTATGGGTGCATGGGGTAAAGATCATAATGCGGGAAGTGTCAAGATGGTTGCTGATCCCGATGCCGCCTTTACGAAAGCAATGAATGTCGAGTTTGACGCCTCTGGTGCTGGCCTTGGAATTCGGTCGCGCCGTTACTCCATGGTTGTCGATGACGGCACTGTAACGCAGCTCAATCTGGAAGAAACTGGTGGATTTGAAGTTTCTGATGCAGAAACTTTGCTCGGTCAGCTTTAAAAGACACTTTCAAAGGGGGAAGGGTATAACTTTCCCCTTTTTTATTTAACGGAGCAGAATATGAAATACTTCATTTGTTTGTTCTTCCTCATGATGCCTCTCGGCTCTATCAGTTACGCCCAACCGAATGATTTCCACGAAGGCGTCCGTATCTTGGATAGCGGGGATTCTATCGGGGCTCTCACTCATTTCAAGCGATGCGCTAACGAAGGGGAAACCCGTTGTCAGGTTGCCTATGCCAGTTTTCTTGAACGTGGCGAAGGGGTGGCGCAGAATTATTCAAAGGCGTTCGAATTTTACCAAAAAGCCGCGAAAAGCGGAGATGCTACAGCCCAGCTTAACCTGGGTACTTTCTACGAATATGGCCATGGCGTAGATACTGATTTAAAGGAAGCAGTAATATGGTATAGCCTTGCCGCACGTCAGGGGCGCGAATGGGCTCTTGTCCGTAAAGAGAGCCTTATTACGCAACTTGGGTCTGAGGATCTGCAGTTCATAGATAAACGGCTTGCGGGTTATAAGTAACCTCTGCTGCCCGAGGGCTTGAACTTTTCCATCCCTGTGTTCGCGAGCTGATCCGCCTTCTCGTTTCCGGGGTTACCCGCATGACCTTTGACCCATTTCCAGACAATTTCATGGCGGCCAATGGCGTCATCCAGCAGGAGCCAGAGATCCTTGTTCTTGACAGGTTTCTTAGCCGCCGTTTTCCAGCCGTTGCGTTTCCAATTGGTCATCCATTTCGTGATTCCATCCTTCACATACGTACTATCCGTATGGAGTTCGACATTTGAGCTATTCTTAAGTGAATTTAACGCCTGAATGGCGGCCATAAGCTCCATTCGGTTATTGGTGGTTTCTGTTTCACCGCCGCATAATTCTTTGGATCTGTCCTTGTGGGTTAAAAGGGCCCCCCAGCCACCGGGCCCCGGATTTCCTGAGCACGCGCCATCGGTGTAAATTATAACAGCATCGTTACTCATAATAATTCCTTTGGAAATAGCGACTTGAAGAAGGATGGAAGATTTTGTCTGAATGCCCGTGTCGGCTAATAGCATGCCTTTTCCGGCGCGGCAATTCTTGAACTATATATATATGTTTAACTGAAAATTAGTTCCTTTCGTCAATAGTGGCCTGACAAGTGCGACACATAATAATTTCTAATCGATTTGTGAGGTTTGAGTAAAACGGATGCAAAAGAAAAAATTCTCTGCAGAAATAAAACAATTTTCCAACGGAAACCAACCAATCCCAACTGTTTCTGAAGGAGGGCTGAGCGCGCATCATTACGAAGAAATTATGGCGGAAATCAAGGCGTTTCGAAAACAGCTCGGTGCAGAAGAAGAGTATGTTGAGGAGGCTCCGGCGGAAGATGGCTCTATGGAAATAGGTGAATTTGTTAATTTACGACAGGAGCTACAACAGCTGTCCGAAGTAATTTTGGAGACGAAGCGAGAAATTGCCTCCCTTCAATCCTCAGCTTCCGGCCAGAAGTTGAATGCGATGTCTGATCAATTGGGCGCCGTTGTAATTGATACGGAAACTGCAACAAATTCTATCCTTGAGGCGGTTGAAACCATTGAGAATAAAAACGAAAGCCTGGAGGTGAACGCGAGTACACCGGAAGAAGCGGAAATCGTTGAAGGCATTAATGGCGCAATTTTGAAAATATACGAAGCCTGTAGTTTCCAGGACATCACAGGACAGCGTATTTCTAAAGTTGTTGGTACTCTGGCCTTTGTTGAAGAACGGGTCGGCGCCATGATCGGCATTCTTGGCGGGGAAGGCGAACTGGAAGAAGTTGACATCGTCAAGCAGGCAGTGCAACTCGATGATGATATAGAACTTAATGGTCCACGGCCCGAGGGGCACGAGATTTCGCAAGATGAAATCGATTCACTTTTTGACTGAGTCTTGTCACCTGGAAAATTACTAATCCAAACCGTAGGCTGAAACCGTCTTTACCAGTCTGTGAAACTGAGATTTCTTCAAATATTCAAAAGGATCTTTTGGTTTCACCAACGCGCCATCCACTTGGTTCAGCCAATCATATAAACGTGTCAGGAAAAAACGGATCGAGGCACCGCGGCATAGAAGCGGTAGGTAACTTAGTTCTTCTTTGGAGAACGGGCGGATAGATCGATAGCCATTGAGCAGTTTACGGGCCTTAGTAATATTGAAACTGCCGTCAGTTTCAAAACACCAGGCGTTCAGGCAGATGGCAAGATCGAAAGCGAAAAAATCATTACAGGCGAAGTAGTAGTCAATGACACCGCTGACATTGTCATTGAGAAAGAAGATATTGTCAGGAAACAAATCAGCGTGAATAACGCCGCTCGGAAGATCTGACGGCCAATTTTCTTCAAGATATTGCAGTTCGCATTCTATTTCTAAAAGTAATTGTGGTGTTAGTTCAACCGGATTTTCGGATTGGCAGCCGTCAAATAACGGCCGCCAACTTTCTATCGAAAGCGTATTTTTACGTGAAAGCTTAAAATCACTACCAGCTGTATGCAATTGCGCTAAGGCAGAGCCTAACAGTCCGCAATGTTGTGGGGAGGCTCGCTTGACGGAACGACCATCAAGAAATTCAATGATTGCGGCAGGTCGGTCCGCGGCCTCTTGTAGGAATTCTCCATTTTTCGCCTGGATGGGCTTTGGGGACATAAAACCACTTGAGGCCAAATGTTGCATAAGACCAAGAAAAAACGGTAGATCTTCCTTATGAACCCGCTTTTCATATAAAGTCAGGATATAGAAGCCTTTTTCCGTATGCAGCAGGTAATTCGAGTTTTCCACGCCTTCAGCAATTCCCTTGCAAGACAAAGCTTGACCAATATCATATTGATCGAGCAAACCGTCCAAATCTTCATCGGAAATTTCAGTATAGACCGCCATTTAGTTCTCCAGAACGCGTGGCATTTTAAAAACGACTTGTTCTTTTTGCGTCACTATTTCTTCCACCTGAATGGTGTATCGCTCAGCGAAAGCGGCGACGACTTCTTCAACAAGCGTTTCCGGTGCGGACGCGCCTGCGGTAATTCCAACGGTTTCACAGTCCACCAGTTTGTTCCAAGGAATATCGGTCGCTCTTTGGACAAGAGCAACTGTCGAACAGCCAGATTTTTGGCCGACTTCAACAAGCCGCATGGAATTTGAAGAATTCGGTGCACCGATAACGAGCAAGCCATCACATTTTTGGGCAAGCACTTTTACTGCCGCTTGTCTGTTTGTCGTCGCGTAACAGATATCTTCTTTTTTAGGGCTCTGAATTTCCGGAAATCGGGCTTTCAATATATCGACAATATCTTTGGTTTCATCTACGGAAAGCGTCGTTTGTGTCAGATATGCCAACCCTTTATCTTTTTGCCTTGGCGTGAAAGCCGCAGCTTCTTCAGCGGTTTCTACCAGGGTAATTTTGCCTTCTTTCAATTGGCCCATTGTGCCGATGACTTCTGGATGGCCGCGATGACCAATCAATATTACTTCTAGATTATCTTTTTCATGACGTTCTGCCTCACGGTGGACTTTGCTCACTAACGGGCACGTCGCATCGATATAGAACATTTGGCGGCCTTCAGCCTCTTGCGGGACAGATTTTGCGACACCATGTGCAGAAAAAATGACCGGGACGTCTTTGGGAACATCTGAGAGTTCATCTACAAAAACAGCCCCTTTGTGCTCCAAGCTCTCGACGACGAAACGATTATGAACAATTTCATGCCGTACATAAACAGGCGCGCCGTATTTTTCCAAAGCACGCTCGACAATCTGAATGGCACGATCGACCCCCGCGCAAAAGCCCCTTGGGGCAGCGAGTAGTAAAGTTCGTTTAGCTCGTTCCATAAGGTGCTCTCTGCTTTTACTACTTGGTTCAAAAGGTGTCGGAGCTGATCAAGTAGACAATTACTTAAATACCGTCGCTTGCTAAATACAACGGTACATCTTAGATTTGCCGGAGTATTACAATAGTTTAAGGCAGAATGCCAGTTTGGGACGAGGAATTTTATTATGACCGAGCCGAAGATAGCGCAAAAGGCCCCTTTTAAAGTTGATGTGGAAGAGGGAAAAAAGTACTTTTGGTGCTCATGCGGACTAAGTACCAAGCAACCATTTTGCGATGGATCCCACAGCACGACTGATTTTAAGCCTTTTCCCTTTTCATCTGACACGGCAAAAACCATATATTTTTGCGGCTGTAAAAAGAGTGGATCAAATCCGCTTTGCGATGGTACCCACAACAAAATTTAGTGAAGATCTTTCTTGGTGACATATTTTTTCATGCTCAAAATTTTCCGAAAATGTCGATGGCTAATTATTTCAGTCATGTCTCTTTCTATAATTTCATGCAGCGGGTCGGTTGAGACCAGTGTCTTTGATGTTTTCGGCAAGTCGAAACCTCCTTTACCGTGCCCCCGATTGGAGGTCTTGCCTGGTACAGATAGCATAACGATTTTCCGAGAAGGTGAGGGGCGCGACCTGGTAGATGTTCGTTTTGAAGGCGTTTTAGCGCCGGTGAGCGGTCTTTGTCAGTATGTAGATGATGAAACCGCTGTTGTCGTGGAGCTCATCCTGCGGATAGGCGCAATCAAGGGGCCCGCAGCGGAAAGCCAGATCGAAGAGTTTCCGTTCTTTATCGCAATTGCAGAAAAAACAGGAGAAATCATTGCAAAGGAAATTTTCTACAGTCCTATTGAGATAGCAGAAGGTAAGCGACGGGGCGCGGTCCAGGAAGAAATGGAGCAACGGATTCCGCTTACGGGAATTAAAACGGGCGGTGATTATGTTATTATCCTGGGGTTCCAGCTTACGGAAGAGCAACTGAAGTTGAAGCAGAGGTCGTCAGTCAACTGACTTTCTCCGGAAAGATATAACGCCACCGGTTATTTAAAGGCGAATTTCAAGGTAGTTGACTCTTAGTATTCGATCTCTATTATCCTTGATACATTCAGACGATCCCAGCGGGAGAGACAGTGCATAAACTGTCGCCGAAGGAGCAACCACCCCGGAAACTCTCAGGCAACCGGACCGCAGGGGGATGAAACTCTGGAAAGCAAATCGCGGTTGCGGTTTCACCGAAGGGGTAAGCGTAGGACGGCACTACAAATGTTAGTCGTCTTTCGTCAAATCTCTCAGGTTATAGGACAGAGGGGGCTGCTGCCAGCATAGGAAATGCCGGTGCGTAGCAACCCTTGACCTGAACTGAGATTGAATTATGAGTGATACTTCGGCGACTGAAAAAACAATCCTTTACGATTTACATGTGGAACTCGGCGCCAAAATGGTCCCGTTTGCTGGTTATGATATGCCGGTCCAATATCCTGACGGTATATTGAAAGAACATCTTGCGACTCGAGAATCTGCGGGCCTGTTTGATGTCTCTCATATGGGGCAAGTGGTCATTACGGGCGAAAATCCAGCTGCCGCACTCGAAGCCTTGATTCCTGGAGATATTCAGGCATTAGGGGCCGGCGATATGCGCTATAGCTTCTTGACGAATGAAGAAGGCGGCATACTTGATGACCTCATCGTCACTCGGCGAGAGCATGATCTTTTCGTTGTGGTAAATGCGGCCTGTAAAGAGCAAGACATCAAGTTGTTAACAGACGGTCTCGCCGGGAAAGCCACCGTGACGGAACTGAAAGATCGAGCGCTCATTGCTCTTCAAGGACCCAAAGCCGCAGAAATATTATCCAGTATGGCGCCAGAAGTCGCCTCTATGTCCTTTATGAGCTATCAAGAAATTAACATTGACGGTGTTCCATGTTTCGTGACGCGCTCGGGATACACGGGGGAGGACGGTTATGAAATTTCCATTCCCAATGAGCAGGCTGTTCAATTGACACGTAAATTGCTGGACCATGATGGTGTATCTGCAGTGGGACTCGGAGCCCGGGATTCGTTGCGGCTCGAGGCCGGCCTTTGTCTATACGGACATGATTTGACCGAAAGCACGACGCCTATTTCCGCAGGACTGATCTGGGCTATTAGCAAACGTCGGCGGCTGGAAGGTGGCTTTCCGGGTGCGGCTGTCATGCAAGCGGAAATCGCCAACAAACCGGAAATGAAACGTGTTGGCCTCGTTCCCGAAGGTCGAGCTCCGGCACGAGAGCATACTGAAATAGCTGACTTGGACGGCAATATTATTGGCGAAGTAACATCGGGTGGATTTTCTCCGTCGTTGCAGATGCCGATAGCTATGGGGTATGTCCCGCTTGGTTTTGCCGCCATTGGTACAGAAATTAACCTGATTGTCCGCGGCAAAGCACGACTTGCAAAAGTCGTCAAAATGCCATTTATCGAACAACGATATTACAGAGATTAACTAGCACTGGAGTAATGGAATTATGGCACTTAAATATACTGAAGATCACGAATGGATTTTACTAGAGGGCAAAGTGGCGACGATTGGCGTCAGCGACTATGCACAGGAGCAGTTGGGCGATGTCGTCTTTGTTGAAGTCCCGGAAGTCGGGAGTGATTTAAGCAAGGGAGACGAATTAGCTGTCGTTGAAAGTGTGAAAGCTGCGTCGGAAGTATACTCACCCGTGAGCGGTACTGTTGTCGCCGTCAATAGCGAATTGGAGGATGCGCCAACACTTGTCAACGAGGATCCAAATGGCGGCGGATGGTTCGCAAAAATCGAGGTTTCTGATCCGACGGAAATTGACGGACTGATGGATGAAAACGCCTATAAAACATATATTGAAGGACTCGATTGATGAGGTATATGCCGCATACCGCTGAAGAACGGGTAAAAATGCTGGGAGAAATTGGCGTTGGTTCTGTAGATGATCTCTTCGTTGATATACCTGCGGAAGCGCGTTTAAATGGACTGCTGGATTTACCATTACATGCCAGTGAAATGGATGTTGAGAAAAACTTCCGTACGCTTGCAGGTAAGAATCTATCGCCTTATTCAGCCCCGTGCTTTTTGGGTGCTGGCGCTTATCAACATCACGTCCCGTCCGTCGCGGATCACGTTATCCAGCGGTCTGAGTTTTTAACGGCTTATACACCTTATCAGCCGGAAATTAGTCAAGGAACGCTTCAGGCCTTGTTCGAATTCCAAACGCAGGTGGCTCTCATCACCGGAATGGAAGTGGCGAACGCGTCAATGTATGATGGTGCGACGTCTTGTGCTGAATCAGTCTTAATGGCCTGCCGCGTAACGCGGCGTAAAAAAGCGATTTTGTCAGGCAATTTGCACCCTCATTATCGTGATGTAACTCGAACAACCTTGCAGTTTACAGAATTTGAAGCGATGGAACTTTCGCCTGTTTTAGAAGGCCCCGAAGACTTCGAGGCTCATATTGGAAAAGACATTGCTTGTGTTGTCGTGCAGAACCCGGACTTTTTTGGCCGGGTGCAAGATTTAACGGCCCTAGCTGAGAAATGCCACGCCGCGGGCGCTCTGCTTGTCGTCGTCGTCAATGAAGTTGTCTCCTTGGGTGCTATGATGTCTCCTGGTGAAATGGGGGCTGATATTGTTGCAGGCGAGGGACAGTCAATCGGTGTTCCTCTGTCTTTTGGCGGACCTTATGTTGGTTTGCTGGCAACGCGTCAGAAATATGTCCGTCAAATGCCCGGCAGGTTATGCGGGGAAACTGTCGATCAGGATGGAAAGCGTGGATTTGTTCTGACGCTGTCCACTCGGGAGCAACATATCAGACGAGAAAAGGCGACAAGCAATATATGTACGAATGCAGGTTTGTGCTCCTTGGCATTTACTGTCCATATGAGCTTGCTGGGCGAAACCGGTTTTGCAAAACTGGCGGAGATTAATCATGGTGAAGCAGTGGCAGCCGCAGAATTGCTTGATGCGTTGGAGGGTGTGGAAGTTATTAATGATACCTTTTTCAACGAGTTTACACTCCGGTTGTCTGCCAATGCGAGCGATGTTGTCGAGAAACTGGCGGACAAAGGCATTTTGGGAGGCGTGCCGGTCGCAAGGCTTCTTCCCAATGCCGATGTCGATAATTTACTATTGGTCGCTGTCACGGAAACCTGCGCTGCCAGTGACATAGAAAAACTCATCTCTGCGTTGAAGGAGATTCTCTGATGCTGAACAATCAAGGCAGACCGACACGTCCGAATACTACTGAGCAGGATAATTCGGCAACGGATACTTTTACTGGTAACAAGGCATTAGATCTGGAAACACCACTAATCTTCGAACAAGGTGTTCCAGGGCGACTTGGCGTTGATATGGCTGAGCCAAAACAGGTGAAAAGCAGATTGGGAAATACTGCTCGAAACAAACCGATCGGACTTCCTGATTTATCGGAACCACAAGTACTTCGTCATTTCGTGAGGTTGAGTCGGCAGAATTACTCTATCGATTCTGGTTTCTATCCGCTTGGATCTTGTACAATGAAACATAACCCACGGATTAATGAAAAAGTGGCCCGGTTAGCCGGATTGGGTGATCTTCACCCGATGCAGCCGGTAAGTACTGTCCAAGGCGCGCTCGAACTGATTGATGATCTGGCCCATTGGCTGAAGACCATCACGGGAATGCCTGCCGTGGCCATGTCCCCGGCAGCGGGTGCCCATGGTGAGCTGTGTGGTGTTATGGCCATTCGGGCTGCCCACGAAGCGAAAGGAGAGGCCCGCAAGCGGATACTCGTTCCTGAATCGGCGCATGGTACGAACCCAGCGACCGCGGCGCTCTGCGGGTATAAAGTTGAGTCTGTGCCGGCGCGAGAAGATGGCCGGATGGACATGGAGGCGTTCGCCGAGAAGTTAGGACCGGACGTTGCTGGTGTTATGCTGACCAATCCAAATACTTGTGGGCTTTTCGAAACTGATGTGAAAAAGATCGCGGATATGGTGCATGAAGTCGGTGCCTACTTCTATTGTGATGGCGCGAACCTGAATGCCATTTTGGGGCGTGTACGTCCTGGTGATCTTGGCGTAGATGCAATGCATATAAACCTTCATAAAACCTTCTCAACGCCTCATGGCGGAGGCGGTCCGGGCTCCGGGCCGGTTGTTTTGTCAGAAGCTTTGGCGGCTTTTGCTCCAATACCGTTTGTGACACATGGAGAGAATGGATTTGATTTTGTTGAACATGTTGAAGGAGAAGCCTCAAAGAGTTTTGGCCGGATGAAAACATACCATGGGCAAATGGGAATGTTTATTCGGGCCTTGGCTTATATGCAAAGCCATGGTGCAGATGGATTGCGCCAGATAGCCGAAGATGCTGTCCTCAATGCCAACTATATTCGTGTTGGTTTGAATGACATGCTGCATTCTCCGTTTGATGGTATCTGTATGCATGAAGCTTTGTTCGACGACAGCAGTTTAAAAGATACTGGCGTGACAACTCTCGATTTGGCAAAAGCGATGATCGACGAAGGGTATCATCCGATGACGATGTATTTCCCATTGGTTGTTCATGGCGCAATGTTGATTGAACCGACGGAAAGTGAATCTCGTGAGACTCTTGACCAGTTTATCGGGGCGATGCGTCATTTACTGAACAAGGCCCATAATGGAGAGGACGCGTATTTTGCGCAGGCGCCTCTTTTCGCACCCCGTCGTCGGCTCGATGAAACGGGTGCCGCACGTAACCCCATCCTACGTTGGATTCCAGAAGAAGATTCTCAAACTCTTTCTGCAGCCTCCTAACCTCCCTGGAAATGCTGCAAACTTAAGCCCCGCTAGTTTTAGCGGGGCTTTTTTACGCATAAAAAAAGCCTCGCAAGAGCGAGGCCGTTAATATTCGAATTCGTTTCGATTAATTTAGCTGCGATCCCAAATCTTTTATGGACTGGTCAACTAACGCATCGGATTTTTGATCCTTGAGACCATCTTGCATAAGCTTGGATGCAGCCGCGATGGCAACATCAACGGCTATGCTCTGGACCTCAGATACAGCTTTTTCTTCAGCTTGACGAATTTTAGATTCAGCTAATTCCTGACGGCGTTTCAGAGAAACTTCGAGCTCAGCGATGCTTTCTTTCTTGAGAATTTCCGCATCTTCTTTCGCCCGTGCGACGATTTCATCCGCCGTAGTAAGGGCCTCACGCTGCCGGCGTTGGAAATCGGCGAACAAAGCCTGGGCGTCTTCACGGAGTTTCCGTGCTTCGTCAAGGTCCGCTTTGATTTTGACAGCTCTCTCATCTAATTGCTTGGTCACCATAGCAGGGACCTTGAGGTATGTGATAAGAGCAATGAAACCAAGGAAGGCAATGGCCACCCAAAAGGCGGGATCTTGGAACATTATGCGGTTCCCTTCATGCTAGACGCGACGGCGGCATTTGCATCTGCATCAGATACATCGATCGAGACGAGTTTTGAAACAGCAATTTTTGCAGTCTCGGAAGCAATATCCCGAACATGGCTAAGTGCGGCGTCTTTTGCGGCATTGATACCGGCTTCTGCCTCTTTCGCCTTGACGGCAAGTTTTGCATCAAGTTCGGCTTTGCTGGCATCCTGTTCTTTGGCCATGGTGGCTTTCAGTTCAGCAACGATGCCGTGTGCTTTGCTTCGTGCATCGGCAAGAGCGGCTTCGTATTCCGCTTTTGCACTATCTGCATCGTCGCTTAGCTTTCTCGCTTCCTCCAAGTCAGTGGCAATGCGATTTTGACGGTTTTCCAATACATCAGAAATGCGTGGAATAGCCACTCTTGCCATCAAGAAATACAAGACGACGAAAGTAATCGCGAGCCAAATAAGCTGGGGCGGAAAATCTGCTATTGTAAGTTGCGGCATAACCGGTCCTCAAATCCAGGGGTTCAGATATCGATCGACGAAAAAGTGTCGATTAACCGAACAGGATCAAGAAGGCGATAACCAACGCAAACAGTGCAACAGCTTCTGTCAATGCGAAGCCGAGCAAAACGTTACCAAATACTTTTGGTGCAGCAGCTGGATTGCGCAATGAGCCGGAGACATATGAGCCAAAGATATTACCAATTCCAACACCCACACCTGCGAGGGCGATAGTAGCAAGGCCGGCACCGATCATTTTTGCGGCTTCTAATTCCATGATATTCTTCCTTCTAAAACAAGAACAACTTTAACGTTGAAAATAAACAATTACTCAGTGATGCAAATGAAGCGCATCATTAAGATACAGACATGACAAGATGGCAAACACATACGCCTGCAAGAAGGCGACAAGGAATTCCAGGCCTGTCAGAACCACTATAAACCCGAGCGGCAACCACCCGAGGTAGATACCCAGTCCAACTACAAATCCGCCAAACACTTTCAGAAGCGTATGACCGGCAAGCATATTTGCAAAAAGCCGGACAGAAAGACTGATGGGGCGAACAAAATAGGAGATTACTTCAATCGGGACCAAGATAATCAGCAATACAAACGGGACGCCGCTGGGAACAAAGAATGTCAGAAATTTGAACCCATGTTTCAATATTCCAATGATTGTAACGCCGACAAACACCACAGCAGCAAGGGCAAATGTCACAATGATCTGACTGGTAACCGTAAAGGTGTACGGGATCATACCCAGCAGATTACAGAACAGCACGAACATGAAGAGCGTGAAAATAAAGGGGAAGTATTTCCGCCCTTCAGAACCCACATTGTCTTTGATCATGTTGGCAATAAATTCATAGCTGAGCTCTGCCATCGATTGCATTCTGGTGGGTACCATTGACCGACCGCGCATGCTTAAAGTCAGAAACAACGTAATCGCCGCGATGGCAACAACCATGAAAAGTGAGGCGTTCGTGAAAGAAACGTCGAGGCCGCCGATTTCCATCGGAACCAACCGTTTAATCTCGAACTGGGCGAGGGGGCTATGATCTGCCGACACTTTGCTGTTCCCGCTTTTACTGTTTCAAAACTATCAAGATCTTACCAAAACCGGCAGTATCCTATTCATCAAAGTTACCGGCGTTCATTTGCTTCGCTACTTTTATCGTGTTGTATAACCCAACACCAGCACCAAGTATCAAAAACGCCAACAACAACCAAGGCTTTGTGTCCAACCATTTGTCGAGCAACCAGCCAAACCAGCCACATAACGCCATCGCCGCAACAATTTCTACTGACAATCGCCACGCCCGGCCATGCGCACTGGATCGCTCAACTTCTAAATCCGCATTTTCCCAAGAAGATTCTTCTTGTTGTTTTTGCGCTTTCGCAAGCCGAGCCTTAAATTCTTCTTTTGAAGGAGGTGTCGCTTTGGTCAATTCCGTCTCCTTTTGGATAGGTCTTTACCCACGATCTCCCCCTACAGAAAGCGCGGGAAACATACGGTCTGACCTAACCAGTGTCAAGACCTTACAGGCCGCTTTTTCAACATTGTATTTATTGTTTGTTTATGGGCCACAGAATAGGCAAGTATTAAGCTAAGCAGCACTCTCTGTTATCTCTTTCGCTTTCTCTAAATCTACGGAAAGAAGTTGAGAAATGCCCCGTTCTGCCATGGTTACACCAAAAAGCCGATCCATGCGGGCCATGGTTATGGGGTGATGGGTAACCACAAGGAAGCGGGTATCGGAATTCTTGGCAATGCCCTCCAGCAAATGGCAGAGGCGCTCGACATTAACGTCATCGAGCGGGGCGTCCACCTCATCGAGCACACAAATGGGTGCAGGATTCGTCAAAAACACCGCGAAAAGCAATGCAACCGCTGTCAACGCTTGCTCACCGCCGGATAGCAAAGACATTAATTGGAGCTTCTTGCCGGGCGGGCTTGCCATGATTTCCAGTCCGGCAGCCAGGGGGTCGTCGGATTCAGTCAATGTCAAATGAGCTTCGCCGCCACCGAACACTTGCTTGAAAAGATGCCGGAAATGCTCATCAACTTTTGTAAAAGCTTCCAAGAGCCGTTGCCGTCCTTCTTTATTGAGGCTGGCAATGCCTTGACGCAGTCTGGCAATAGCAGCTTCCAGATCTTCTCGTTCCTTGATCAGTGTCGTCAGCTGCTCCTCTACTTCATCTGCCTCGATTTCCGCCCGCAAATTGACGGGGCCCATGCCATCGCGCTCCTTTTTCAACCGTTCAAGCTTGCGTTCACTGATCTCAACGGGCGGGATTTCCTCATTGTGTTGGATATCTCCGGCTTCGCGAATTCCGTCGGGTGCGCAGTCAAGCTTCTCGCGGATCTGTTCTGACAGTCCAGCGAGGATTTGCGCAGAATGTTCCATATCAGACTGATGGCGGACACGTTCTTCACGGCAAGCTGCGAGCGCTTCCTGGCATTTGCGTAGGGCTATGTCGCAATCGGCCAATATTGACTCAGCTTCCGCCAGCCTGTCGGAGGTGCTGGTACGAGCCCCTTCGGCTCGTGCGACCTCATCCATCAGATTATTTCGTGTCGCCGCAATCTCGTCGGGTTTGTCTTGAATTTCCTGGAGTTCCTGATGGGTATCCTTAAATCGCATTTCGAGCTGGACAAAATGAGCGGCCATATTGTTATTGCGATCTATCCATCCGGCGATTTCGCGATCGATTGTATTTAGGCGGTCTCTCCGTGCCGCCGCTTCCCGTTGCTTTTGATCTGATTCGCTTCTTTGGGTCGCCAATTCTTCTCGGGCGTTTAGCAGGGTGGCGCGAATCTCATCGACAGTGGCGCGGCTGTCTTGAGTGTCTGGCAATTTTTGCAGAAGGCTCTTGTGCTCCGTGAGTGCCTTTTTAACACTGTCAGTTTCAAGACGAAGGTCATTTTCACTTTCGCCCAAGGAAGCCAGACGAGATTGCTTCGCTGCTGCGACGCGGATTTCCTCAGCGTGAAGTGCTCGCATCTTGGACAAGCTTTGTTCTTGCTCTCTTTGTTGCGCCCGTAGCTGTTTTTCCGCTGTTGTCGCCGCTGAAAGATTGGTCGCAGCCGCCTCGAGTTTAACGAGGGTTTCTGCCACTGCTTTTTGCTTGAGAGAAAGTTCAGCCTGAATTTCTTCAAGCCGATTGCGCTGCTCCAGCCGTGCAGCCGCGGCAGTCTTGGCGCCAGCTCGCCGGATAAAGCCATCCCAGCGCCACAGATCTCCGTCCTTGGAAACCAGTCGTTGACCGGCTTTAAGCGAAGACTGAAGTTTCTGCGCCTGTTCTGCTGTTACCAGGCCGATTTGCGATAACCGGGGACCCAGAGCTGATGGACCAGTTACATATTTATCTAATGTCTTGACCTCGGCAGCAAAAGTCTGCTCAGGCGTAATGGCATTCTCACTCCAGAAGGCGGACGCCGCATCATCCAGAGGTGCTTCCAATTCGTCGCCTAAAGCTGCCCCAAGCGCATTCTCATACCCTTTGCTAACGGACATGCCTTCAATTATGCCGGGCCACTCACCGTTCTCGGTATTTGCCAGCAAATTTTTAAGCGCTTGTTCTTCCGCTTCCAGCCGAGTGGCTTCATTCTCTGCTTGTTTATGGAAATCCCGTTGCTGCCGCTCCGATTGATCGGCAATTTGCCGCCCGGCTTCGGCCTCATCAAATTCCTTGGTCAGTTGCTCCAGCGCTGCGATACCTTCATTCAAGGCATGATTTGATTGCGGTCCGTCGCCAATTGCACTCAATGCGGTTTCCAGAACAAGTTTTTCTTTTTCGAATTCCGCGAGGCGCATCGTTAGGCGGTCGAGTTGTGCTGCTGCCGCATTACTTTGCTGGGTTAGGCTATTTCTCTCTGCGGTTTCGATCGCTGCGGCTTCTGTCTTTTTATCAAATTCTGACTGGAGTTTTTGAACATTACCTTGAAGCCTATTTACTTCCTCCTGCAACTTCTCAATAGAGGGCGTATCATTCTCGCTTTCGATAGTGAGGACCGCTTTTTCTTCTTCCAGATTGGTGACGGCTTCTGCAGCATCTTTTTCCAGGTTTTTTTCCCGGATCATATCGCTGGAAATTTGCGTCTTGCGATCTTCCAGTTGCTTCCTGGTTTGTTTCGCCCGCTCTTCTTCTGCATCAAGGTTCTCTCGTGCAAGGGTCAACCGGTGAACCGCTGCCGCTGCCGCACTTTCCGCATCGCGGAGTGGTTTCAAGGCTTCATTTGCCTTCAGTGTTGCGGTTTCAGCAATGGCAGACTGACGCGTCAATTCATTGACGGCTGCAAGGGCTTCATTAAATTTTGATTTGGCGTCTGCTGCTCTCTCGGTTGCTTGGCTATATTTCCGATAGAGAAGCATGGCTTCAGCTTTACGAATATGGCCGGAGATATTCCGATACCGGTTTGCTTGCCGCGCTTGCCTCTTGAGGCTATTGAGCTGGCCTTCCAGCTGCTCCGCTACATCATCCACCCGTTCCAGGTTTGTTTCGGCCGACCGTAATCTGAGTTCTGCCTCGTGGCGGCGTGAATGAAGACCTGAGATTCCGGCAGCTTCCTCGAGAAGATGCCGACGATCTTTTGGTTTCGCATTGATAAGGGCGCCAACGCGCCCCTGACTGACGATGGCTGTGGAATGTGCGCCAGTCGCCAAATCTGCAAACAGGAGTTGGACATCGCGCGCCCGCGCAATTTTCCCGTTGATCCGGTAATCCGACCCGCTTTCGCGCCGAATACGCCGCGTTATGTCAAGCTCCGCAGAATCGTTATAGCTTGCGGGGGCCTTGCGTTCGTTATTGTCGAGGCCGAGTGTGACTTCGGCAGCGTTGCGGGCTGGACGAGAGGTCGTCCCGGCGAAGATGACGTCGTCCATCGCGCCGCCCCGCATATTCCGGGCTGACGTTTCCCCCATAACCCATGTCAGGGCCTCAACAAGGTTGGATTTTCCGCAGCCATTCGGGCCGACAATTCCGGTGAGACCGTCCTTGATTAGGAGCTCTGTAGGTTCCACAAATGATTTAAAACCAGACAGTCGTAATTGTGTAAACTTCACAGCTGCTCCATAATCATTACATCACATTTTAGATTTTAGAAATTCATCCAGCGCGGTGAAGGATCGATCATCCTCGTATATTTCGCCTTCGATGAATAACGTTGGTGTCGAATTAACGCCGTAATCAGTTGAGCCGACCAAGCGTTGCGTCAGAATTGATTCGCCTAATTTCTCGTCGGCGAGACAGGCTTCGAATTTCTTTTGGCTAATGCCAGATTGCTTGCCTATTTTAATGAGTGCTTCGGTAATATTTTCCGCGCGGGTCCATTCAGCCTGTCGCTTAAACAGAATATCTGTAATTGCAAAAAACTTCTCTGGCCCTCCACATTCGGCCATTACAGCTGCCTGGAAGGCATAGCGGTCAAAAGGGAAATGGCGAAAAGCAAGGGCTGCTTTGCCTGTGTCAAAATAGTTTTCCTTCAACCCCGGAAAGGCGGTTTCATGAAAATGTGCACAATGGGGGCAGGTCATGGACGCGTATTCGATTATGACAATGGGGGCATTACGATCGCCCAAAACATGATCAGTTTCCAACAGGGCAGGCTCGGCCGCTTGAGCGGTAGAGGCTGAGAAGAGGCCAGTCGTTGCCGCCGCTACGATGGGGAGGGCGCTGCCAGCAGCTACAAAATGTCGACGTGTCAGGTTCAATTTACGGTCATCCATACTATATGTGGTGCTATTATATCTTCTCATTGGTAATTCCTCAAACGATTCATTTGCTGTTTTTGCTAGATAATGATTATTTTTGTATTTTGTAGGCGCTTAGGGCCAGATTCCAACCTTTTACGTCTTAAGACTGGTCACGGTTGCGTGAACCAAGCATGCTGACGGCCAAGGCCTCCAGCCGTTCTTTTAGCTCAGAATCCGCGACATTGCTGGTAGTATCCGTAATCCATTGCTGTTGCTTTTCCGTTAATGGGATTGGTGGCAACTTCTTCGGAACAATTGTTCTGAGAATGGGGGCCTGGATTAATTTCAGCTTCAAAACGGCTCGATAACCGAAGAAACTATTTATTCTTTCAAGAATCAACGGTTCAAAATGCGTAAATTCCGGAGCCCAGCCAGAAGCAACCCGAACCCGCAATGTTGCATCCTTATTCGTTTTGCCTGAATAATTGAGCTTTTCCGGACTGGAGTGGTTTGCGAGACTAGGGCCGACAATGGTTGCCCAATTTGACAGGATGTCGGCTTGCGCGAAGCCACGTTTTACAAGAGCCGCCCGGGCGGACTTTCCAACGAAGCTTCCGATCGCACGTGGACCTGCGGTTTTTCGTACCTTTCGCAATCTAGCTCTCTTCCCTCTATTGATTGTCCGTCAAATCTCGGCCATATACCTAAACTTACTATGATCAATCAAAAGCAACCACAACTTAGTTTTTCAGACCAGGTGCTTTCTTGGTACGATATACATGCCCGGACACTGCCCTGGCGGAGCACCCCGGGCGTTCGCGCCGAGCCGTATCACGTATGGCTGAGCGAAATAATGTTACAGCAAACAACCGTTGCCACAGTCGGCCCGTATTTCGAAAAATTTCTGGATGCCTGGCCGACAGTAGGGCATATGGCGGCCGCCCCGCTCGATGGTATTCTGACTGCCTGGGCCGGACTGGGTTATTATGCGCGTGCGCGCAACCTGCATAAATGCGCAATTGCAGTACAGGAGAATTTCGCCGGCATTTTTCCGCGCTCAAGAGCAGAGTTGCTTGGCCTTCCAGGCATCGGGCCCTATACGGCGGCGGCTATATCTTCCATTGCCTTTGATATACCGGAGGCGGTCGTTGACGGAAATATCGAGCGCATATTGGCGCGTGTCTATCGCATTGAGGAGCCGTTACCCGGCGCAAAGAAAGTCTTAACCCAAAAGGCTGATAAATTAACTCCGGCCCGGCGTGCAGGGGATTATGCGCAAGCGCTGATGGATATCGGGGCCATGATTTGTACGCCGCGCCGTCCGAAATGCGACGTCTGTCCCATATCCAGTTTTTGTGCTTCTTATGGCAAATTGGACATTGAGCAATTTCCAGTCAAGGCGCCGAAAAAAGTAAAGCCGACACGGCGGGCATTTATTCTCTGGTTTGAATCGGAAGACGGCAATGTCTTGCTCAGACGGCGCGGTGAAAAAGGCCTTTTGGGCGGTATGATGGAATTTCCGTCAACCCACTGGCAAACGGAAGAAGTGACGGCGGACGCCGCTTTGGCCCGGTTCTCTGACTACGTGTCTCCAAAATCATCTTTCTTTGAGAAAGATTTGGTTCGGCACACTTTTACGCATTTCCATCTTCATCTCAGGCCCTTGCGGCTGCCCGTATCAAAAGAGATGTTTGCAACCATGCCAGACACAATTTGGGTAAAACCGGAAGAGTTTTCGAACTATGCGTTACCCACATTGATGATCAAGGTGGCGAATTCCGTGCAACAGGACCAGAAAACTTTATTATAAACGCCTAAAGGCCGGGGCTCTGAAATTCGTCTTTAGACACCTGACCATCGCCGTCTTCGTCAAGCGTATTAAAGCGGCTCATGCCCATTTGATCTGATTCATCCATGGAGATATTGGTATCTCCATCCAGATCCATTTCGCGATATTCATCAGGCACAGGAACATCTGAATTTTCAACCGCTGTACTCGGACGTAACCGGTTGGCCTGAACATATTCTTCAAAATTGACTGTATTGTCTTGATTAAGGTCATACTCTTTGAACAGGTTACGCCTGTAATTGATGGCCTCTTCCTGGGAAATGAGTTGATTGCCGTCACGATCAATACCGAGAAACTGTGATTCGTCGGAAGCTTCGGACATGTTCGTTGACAGGAGCGCAATGACTGCTCCGACGATAACTGCACAAATCAATTTGATCATGATTTTCTCCCGACCAGCTTGTATTTTAGTTCATTTCCGCCCGGACTTGTTGACGAAGGACGTCTATGGAAACAGATTTTCCTTCAGCGTCAAAATGCCAGAATGTCCAACCATTGCAGGTGCTCGCCCCCTGAAGCTGCGCGCCCACCTTATGAATTGAGCCCGTTACGTCTGAGGCAACTAAACTGCCATCCGGCCTGACTTTTGCCTTGTATCGTTTGCGCGAGTCAAAAAGCACCTGACCGGCAGATAATAAGCCTCTTTCAACGACAGAGCCAAAAGGAATTCTTGGTTCTTGGCGTTTGCTTCTTGTCGCTTCCAAATCCGCCGGTGACAAAGCTTGTGCTTTTTTGATGCGGCTTTTCGCAACAGCAATATATTTGTCTTCGCGTTCCATGCCGATATAGTGCCGTCCCAATTTCTTGGCCACTGCACCGGTTGTTCCGGTTCCGAAGAACGGATCCAGGATGATATCGCCCGGGTTTGATGCGGCTGTCAGGACCCGGTAGAGCAATGCTTCCGGTTTCTGCGTTGTGTGGGCTTTTTCACCGTCGATTTTGAGCCTTTCACCGCCGCTACAAATGGGCAGGTGCCAGTCAGAACGCATCTGAATATCGTCATTCATGACTTTCAAAGCGTCATAATTAAAGGTCATATTGCGGGATGTCTGGCTTTTCGAACACCAGATGAGAGTCTCATGTGCATTGGTAAATCGGGTGCCGCGGAAATTCGGCATGGGATTGGTCTTGCGCCAGATAACATCATTCAGCATCCAGTACCCGAGATCCTGTAACGTTGCCCCAACCCGGAAAATGTTATGGTATGATCCAATGACCCAAAGGGTGCCGCTATCTTTCAAAACCCGGCGCGCCGCCTTTAGCCAATCATGTGTAAAATCGTCATAGGCTTTGAAGTTATCGAACTGATCCCAGTGATCGGTCACGGCATCCACATGGCTGTCATCAGGCCGGCGAAGCTCTCCGGACAATTGCATATTATATGGCGGGTCGGCGAAAATCATATCAACAGATTTTTCGGGCAACGCGTTCATTAACTCAATGCAATCCCCTTTGAGGATTTTATTCAGCGGCAGCTTTTTTGTGTCAGTCATAAGAACCATTCAAATCATTTATGTTGTGACAATACTGATTTGACCGATTCGCCGCGTCAATACATTTGTTGAATCAGTATCTTATGGAATAGTTCTAAAGTTTCACTTAACGGGATTGAAGAAGAGCGCGGATCGGCGCAAAGCTTCGCCTATGTAGTGGTGTCACGCCGAATTCACGCAATCCCTTGCGATGTTCAGCTGTCCCGTAACCGGCATTCCGCTCCCATCCATAGTGCGGATAGTCTTCAGCCAAGGCGCACATTTTCCGATCTCGTGTTACTTTTGCCACAATAGAAGCGGCCGCAATTGACAATGAAATCGTATCTCCTTTGATAATTGTTCGGCTCTTGATACCGAAATTCGGATCCTTATTGCCATCCACGAGAACGAAATCAGGTTTGGTTTTTAAGTCTGCAACGGCACGCCTCATCGCCAGCAAACTAGCTTGCAGAATATTTATTTCGTCAATTTCCTCGACAGTAGATTCGCCGAACCCGACGAGAGCTGTATCCATGATTTCAGTAAAAAGTCTTTCGCGGATTGCCTTGGACAGTTTCTTGCTGTCGTGGATACCGATCGGAACATGGTCATTATTCAAGATGACTGCGGCGGCAACTACCGGACCGGCAAAGGGGCCGCGACCCACCTCATCGACGCCCGCTACTATTCCAGCTTCTGCTTGCTCAAGAGAAAGATCGGGGAAAGTCATTACATGCCATTTATTTATGAAAGACGGCTAAAGCATAAAGAATTTTCATGTTTTCACAAATATCGATCTGCAGACCTGGTCGGTTAAAAGAGAGACATTTGTTTTGTTGCGGGCATCGGCCGTTTGAACAGGTCAGTCGCCAGATCGTATTTCTGCCTGCTAAAGCCAAGATGACGGCAAGCAAGGTTGAAGCGATGATTGATCAGCGCCGCATAAGGCCCTTTTCCGATCATGCGGGTTCCAAATTCCGCATCATAGTCTTTGCCGCCGCGGGTTGACCGCACAAGCTTCATCACACGGGAGGCCCGGTCCGGATAATTCTCCTGCAGCCATTGCTGGAACAGGGCAGAAACTTCATACGGAAGTCGTAAAAGCAAATATATGGCACTGGTCGCGCCTCTTTGATGCGCTTCTTCCATAATATGTTCCAGTTCCGGATCATTGAGACCGGGAATAATGGGGGCAATCTGGACCAGGGTTGGAATGCCTGCCCGCGCCAATTCCTGTATCGCCGACAATCTTTTGCCCGGCGCACTTGCTCTGGGTTCCATGGTTCGGGCCAAACGACGGTCAAGCGTTGTGACGGATATGCCCACAGAAACCAAATTTCCCTGGGCGAGGGGGGCGAGAAGATCAATATCCCGCAGCACAAGGTCAGATTTTGTCGTGATAGTAAAAGGGTGTCTGGCGTCGGATAGCACCTGGATAATCTCTCGGGTAATCCCGTAGTCCCTCTCAATTGGTTGATACGGATCCGTATTGGTTCCAAGGGCAATGGGACGGCATTTATAGGACGGTTTGGAAATTTCCTTCGCCAGTAATTCAGCCGCATTCGGTTTAGCGAATAATCGGCTTTCAAAATCCAGTCCAGGAGACAAGTTCATATAGGAATGGGTCGGGCGCGCAAAACAATAGATGCACCCATGTTCACACCCCCTGTAGGCATTGATGGATCTGTCAAAAGGCAAATCTGGCGAGCTATTGCGGCTGATAATCGATTTCGGGGTTTCGATGGTTACTGTTGTTTTGAGTGGCTGTCCCGTAATTTCCGGATCCGTCCATCCATCATAGATAGCCTCGCGTTGCGTTGTTTCAAAGCGCCCATCCGGGTTCGCTGTCGATCCGCGTCCTCGCCTCAGATTTTTTACGAATGGAATGACCTGATCATTATACATGAAGACATTTTATCACGATATAAGAACAAAACAAGAACAAATATCTTCGACGGAATAGTATGCCTGATATCGTTTCATAAGTTAGTAACAAGTGTTGAAGGGATGCCGACATGAGAAAAATAGCGATCTATTTGGTTGTCACTATACTTTGCGGTGGGCTAGCTACGCCAGCAGTTATGGCGCATGGGAAATCACATGGGGACCAAAATACCAACTATAAGGAGAGAAAATCTTCGAGCTCTAAAGCAAAAATTTCCTGGAAACAGGGCAATGCCCATACCCACAACAAGAAATTAAAAACCCATCAGCCGATATATAAATCTCCTGGGAAAAAAAGATATTATGCGCCGCGCCATCCGGTTTATTATGGCCATCATAAAACCCCTTATTACAAGAAGCATTTTTATAAACCGAAATATGTATATGTGAAGCCATACTACGCTCCCCGGTATCGCGGCTATTACCCCTATAGAGGATTTTACTGGCCCTTCGCCCAAGTCCGGTTTGTCATCAATCTTACAAATCGACAAATGGAACGACACCATCAAGCCGTCTATTCAGCCTTGGATGCCCCCGTTGGCGAGGTTGTAAGTTGGTATGACAATGGCCGTCATGGAACCATCGTCGTGACGAAAGAGGGGGTAGATTCCAGCGGTCATCTTTGTAAAGAATACAGACAGACCATCAGTTATCGTGGACGGGTCAATACACAGACAGGTGTTTCCTGCCTGACGCCGGAAGGGTACTGGATAACAGCATAGTTATTTTATGTGTGTAGCGTGCAACGGCGGCGATCTGATTTAGACGCCGTCGTTTCTTCGTTTTACCGTTCAGCAAGCTTCGACAGTCGTCTCATGCTCGCCACTTCGAGCAAATCAAAGGATTTATCATCCAGTTGGTTGAACGCAAATGCGACTTGGTTTCTACCGAGTAAAATCCGGGTGACAGTTGCTGTGGCTTTAACATCCGCAGAAGTATCCGGTGCATACGCCATGCAATTGATGGTCACCAGCTCACCGACGGGTGGGCGCCCTCTATAATCATCAATTCGAAAACCACCCAAACTCCAGTCGTAAGTATCGAAATCCTGATCACCAATTTTCAAATGAAGCTTTGGAATTTCATACCGATGGTCTTTGCGACTATGGGGGCGGTATTTAGCGGTCGTGAAAAAATTCGTCATATAGCTGCTTTATCTAAATCGTTGATCGTTGCTTTATGAGAATTTAGTCGCAAATGATTAATTTTCAGTTTGCACAGATAGCGACAACAAATGGAAAAAATTACGATTTTGACCTTTTCTGCCCTTCTTGCAGCCGGGCGAATAGCTCCACAAAATTACAAGGCATAAACCTGTAATCCAATTGATGGACCAGAATATCATCCCAAGCATCTTTTACGGCGCCCGTTGAACCGGGAAGAGCAAATAGATAGGTGCCACCTGCAACCCCCGCCGTCGCTCTGGATTGGATAGTAGATGTTCCAATTTTCTGATAGCTCAGCATGCGAAATAATTCGCCAAACCCTGAAATCTCTTTTTCATATAGGGCGGTAAAGGCTTCAGGCGTGACGTCTCTGCCGGTTACTCCGGTTCCGCCGGTTGAGATGACGACATCGACTTCCTCGTTCTCAATCCAGTCTTTGACGATTGCTTGTATATCCGGGATCTCGTCTTTGATGATTTTGCGATCGGCAACCGAATGACCGGCCGCTTCAATTCGATCCACGAGAGTCTGACCGGATCGATCTTCCGCAAGACCGCGCGTATCGGAAACTGTTAGAACCGCAATTCGAACCGCAATGAAATCTCGTGTCATGTCAATTCCGGGCATTGTCAGCAACCTTTTCTTCGTTTATGTCCAGATGCATATATTGGGGCCATTCACCGATGGCCATTTGATCCAGTCCTGGAAGATCTTGCCCCAATCGATGGCGATATATCCAGAAATTTGTGAGAACTCTTTTTATAAAATTTCGAGTTTCTTTGCTCGGCATCGCTTCAATAAAAAACAATGGATCATCCATGAACTGTGTTCTGGCCTTCCATTTTTTTAAATTTCCAGGCCCGCCGTTATAGGCAGCTGTCATATGAAACAGGTTTGTATCCACATCCTTGATATTCATCAAATAGGATAGATATTGTTGTCCCAATTCTAGATTATAGGCCGGATCAAATAGTTTTTTGTTGCTCCGGTTTCGCAAAGATTTGTCCCCGGACAAATAGCTTGCAGTGGACGGCATGAGCTGCATCAGGCCTTTTGCGCCTACACCACTTTTTGCCCGTGCATAAAATCCAGACTCTTGCCGCATAAAGGCGTAAATCAAGGCGCGATCTACTTTAAAACCGTCCTGCGGCTGCCATTTTGGGAGTGGATATATTGCGGCATCCCAGGTGATGTTTTCTGACTCCCAAAGATACAATCCCATTCGCATGGCTACCGATGGGGTGCCAATTTTCTCAGATAAGGTCAGGAGGAGCGGGGCCAGACGCGGATTGGCGCTGGGAAAAGCCGATCTCAATTCCTGTGCGGCCAGGTCAAATTGTCCGATTTCACTGAGGGCAACGGCCCGTTTCGCCGAAGGGATTTTGAGCAGCCATTCAAGGTCCGTTTGACTGAGCACGGGGAGGTCCCAATTGAAAGGCTTCTCCACGCCTAACTGGCGGAGTGCCAAAAGGCCATAAAATGTTCTCGGTTGCTCAGCCGTTCTCTGCAGGTAGTAAATGGCTTTTTCAGGATCTCCAAGCTTGAGATAAGC
Source organism: Sneathiella sp. (assembly GCF_036960985.1). Classification (NCBI taxonomy): domain Bacteria; kingdom Pseudomonadati; phylum Pseudomonadota; class Alphaproteobacteria; order Sneathiellales; family Sneathiellaceae; genus Sneathiella; species Sneathiella sp. The sequence goes on from NZ_JBALWD010000007.1 coordinate 26,591, forward strand.
GCGAGAGGCCCACCAGTTTGCCGCCGTGTAGTTCCAATCTGATATTCTACTGGCTTCTGCCAATTGGAAAAAGTGACGGGCAGCTTTCTCAATATCGCCCAACCGCCAGGCCGCAAGGCCAGCGGTCCAATCCGCTAACGGGACGTGCTTTCGGGATTTTTTCAAAGCAGTTTCAGCATATTTGATTGCTTTTTCATCTTTTGCATAAAGAAAATATCTTTGGGCGACCTTTTCAAGAAGCTGATCATATTCGACTTGATCCAACAGCTTTTTGATCTTTTTCTGCTCGAGATATTTTACCGCATTCGTCGCTTCGTCTCCGTACAGGTATCGGCGAACAACGCGTTTGGCATGGGCCACATCATTCCGGGTCTGAACGGATCTCTTCCGTGAACTCTTATAGGATCTCGACAGATAAGCAGGTTGTCCGGGCCCTGTTCCTCCCAAATAGCGACTTTGCAATGGCGGCGGTAACGGTTTCCAACCCGGTTTGCGGCGGCTTTTCGCCAACTTGTGCAATCGATGCGCCCCGGGATGATCGTAATAGGCTTTCATCCACAGATGCAGCTCTTCGTAGTTTGCCCGGTATTTCGTTGGATGCATATAGCGCTGGAATTTGACATGGCCCAGTAGGCTGGGGTTCGAGATGGATTTTATAATTTTATCTGCCTGTTTCCATTTTCCAGCCTCTTGCAAAATGAAGACTTCAGAATAATTGTCTCTGTCTTCAAGCGACAAAACCGGTGCAATGTCATTCGCCGCCGCCCAATGCGTGAATGATAGGAAACAGCAGATGCCAAGCAGGAATAAATGTATCCGGGATGCTATGCGAGATGGCGAGACAAGTCTTTTTTCAAGGAAAATCATAGGGTGATCAACACTTTAAACTGAGGAAAACTCAAGACAATGGGTTCGAAGAATGGTCATTTTACTTTCTCCATAGCGGCCTTCAAAGACTGCAAGTCGGACCACGCGTACTTTTTTGAGGTTGGATGGTCAAGCAAAAAGGCGGGGTGAAAAATGCCGAGGGTCGCTGATACGCCGTCTGCTCGTCGATAATCGGTCCAGCGGCCACGGAGTTTGTTAATACCCGATTGTTGCCGATGGAGATAAGCTGCGGCTTCACCGCAAAGCAGGATAAAATCGGGCTTGGCCAATTCAATATGTCGTTCAATGAAAGGCAGGCACAGGGCGAGCTCTTCGGCTGTAGGTAATCGTCCACCAGGTGGCCGCCACGGAAGGATACTTGTTCGGTAAACTTCATTTACATCAAGTCCGATTGCCGCCAACATTTTTTCAAGAAGTACCCCGGCTTCACCGGAAAACGGAATACCGCTGCGATCTTCGTCAACGGAAGGGGGACGATCGATTATCATCAAATTGGAGTCCGGATTGCCACTGGCAAAGACAGTACTTGTCGCCATTTTTTTGAGGGAACATCCCTCAAAGCCCTTAATCGTCTCTAACAATTGATCAATAGATTTACAGTGCTTGGCGCTTTCAACAGCGGACTGAATCCCTTCAGTAAGGTTGGCGACAGGAACAGGTTGCGTTGTTTTTTGTTTTGTATTTGGTGATCGGGGCGGCGGTTGCAGGGGCGCGACAGCGGCGCGCTCGACAGTCTTAAACCGGTCAACAGGTTCTGTGCCAATTGTCTCGTCGACACCAGCTTCAAGGTAAAATCTTATAAGCGCATTTATTTCGGAAGTTTGTTCCATCGCTCCGATATTACAGAGAAAAGAACTGCGATAGAAGATAGGGAATGTGAGAAAATTCCTTGCTCTGATTCAAAGTCTGTCCTGAAATTACAACTCATTTCAGATTTTGATATTTGTGTGTTCCCTAATCTAACAGGCGGATAACGTTGGGGAAGGGCTGGAAACTGCCAAAACGCCGTTGAAACAGGATTGACGCACCGCAAAAAAAATATAGTGTCATAAAGAAATTCGACAGTATTTGGTCACCCGATATCTATTTTGTTTTTTGGCAAATGAGAGAAATTTAGGGGGGCCAATTCGCAATAAATTAAGAAGAGGCCGAGATGGAACGCGAATCTATGGAGTTTGATGTTGTAATTGTTGGCGGTGGTCCTGCAGGATTGTCAGCGGCAATTAAATTGCGCCAGCTTAGCATGGAGACAGGGACAGAAATCAACGTCTGCGTCCTTGAAAAGGGATCGGAAATAGGGGCTCATATTCTTTCGGGAAATGTCTTTGAAACCCGGGCTTTGGATGAGCTCATTCCAGACTGGAAGGAAAAAGGTGCGCCGCTTAATACGCCAGTGAAATCAGAAAAATTCTATTTCATGACGGAAGCCAGCGAGCTGCAGTTTCCTAATTTCCTGCTACCGGGACAATTGCGTAACCACGGAAATTATATCATCAGCTTGGGAAATCTTTGCCGTTGGCTCGCAGAGCAGGCCGAAGAGCTGGGTGTTGAAGTATATCCCGGATTTGCTGCTGCTGAAATACTCTATCACGACGATGGGAGTGTCAAAGGCGTCGCAACAGGGGACATGGGTGTTGGTCGCGATGGCGAACAAAAATCGGCGTACGAACCGGGCATGGAACTCCACGCTAAATACACCCTGTTCGCAGAAGGTGTAAGAGGGTCGCTGACAAAAGTATTATTCGAGAAATTTGGGTTACGTGAAAATTGTGATCCACAGACCTTTGGGATTGGCATCAAAGAACTCTGGGAACTTGATCCGTCTCAGCATCACGAAGGACAAATCTTCCATAGCTTCGGCTGGCCGCTGGATAGAAATACTTATGGTGGATCTTTTGTCTATCATTTCGAGAATAATCAAGCCTATGTAGGCTATGTTGTGGCTCTGGATTACGAAAATCCATACTTGTCACCCTATGATGAATTTCAAAAATTCAAAACGCATCCAATGATGCAGGAAATGCTCAAAGGCGGTAAGCGTATTTCATATGGTGCCCGTGCTATTAATGAAGGCGGGTTTCAATCTGTCCCTGAACTGGCCTTTCCAGGCGGGGCTTTGATTGGATGTTCCGCCGGCTTTTTGAACGTTCCCAAGATCAAGGGAACACATACCGCCATGAAATCGGGTATGATGGCCGCAGAAGCGATTGTTTTCGCAATACAGGAAAACGCCGAAGCACCGGCCAAAACTCTGAGCCAGTACCCCGAACTCTACAAATCCTCTTGGGTTTATGATGAATTATATCGCGTGCGCAATAGTCGCCCGGCGTTTAAATGGGGTTTGCTTGCAGGCACAATTTACACCGGGCTGGATTTGAAACTGTTTAAAGGTAAAACGCCCTGGACTTTCAACCATCATGAAGATTATGCCGCTTTGAAAAAAGCCAAGGATAGCAAGAAAATTGCCTATCCAAAATATGACGGGGTTTACACATTCGATAAACCGTCCTCTGTTTTCTTGTCTAATACCAATCATGAAGAAGATCAGCCTATCCATTTGACGCTGAAAGATGCGGCAGTACCGGTTGCTGTTAATTATGCGGAATATGCGGGCCCGGAACAAAGATTTTGCCCTGCAGGGGTCTATGAATTCCTCACGGACGATGATGGGTCGAATCCGCGATTGCAAATCAATGCGCAAAACTGTGTTCACTGTAAAACATGTGATATCAAAGACCCTTCACAGAATATAAATTGGGTCGTTCCAGAGGGTGCTGGCGGACCGAATTACCCGAATATGTAGATAATATCATTCGAAACACCATATTTTTGTTTAACTTGATACAATCTGCCCTAAATAAAACGTTAGCTTATGGCGGTTATGATCTGGCGAAGAGATCAAAGTCTTATTAGTTCAGGAATGGCGGGTACAAGAGTGAGTGTTCTAAAAACAGTTATCGGTGGTTTTTTTGTGACAGCAGCGCTAAGCGCCTGCGCAGGGCCCAGTCAATCCAGCGAACAAGATACGTTGCCAAAAGTATTTCAGGATGCTGGAGGGACAACGGATGCCTTCCAGCCCTCCATCACCGGACAGTACCTAGCTGGCCGACACGCCATGCGTGAGCAAAATGCCGACGCCGCATCGAAGTTTTTCTCGGATGCATTATTACAAGATTCTGACGACATAATACTCTTAACGGGCGCTTTTCAGGCTGCGCTTGGCAAAGGGGATATAGAAACAGCCCTCCAACTGGCGAAGACCCTCGTAAAAGAAGAAGGCGACAATTCCGCACCGCATTTAGTTCTAGCGCTTGATGCCGTGCGCCAAAATAATTTTGCGGTCGCCGAGGAGCATCTGAAGCAAACGAGCAATACTGGTTTTAATGTATTGGTGAAACCGTTGTTGAGGTCATGGGTTACGCTTGGTTCAGGTGATGTAAATGCCGCGGTTGCCGAGTTGGACGCGCTGGATAAGTTCGACGGCTTCGATACTCTAAAGCAATATCACGCTGCTATGCTTGCGGATGTGTCCGGTCAACAGGATCTCGCAGATAAGCTGTATGCTGAAGCCATGCAAAGCCCGGCTGGCCAGGCCGTTCGTCTCGTTCAGGCTTACGGCATTTATTTGGTGCGGACTGGCAGAGAGCAGGAAGCCCGCAAATTATTTGATGACTATCTGTTACGATACCCGTTAAGCCCAACCATAAATTTGTTGATTGAAGATTTGGATGCCGGACGGCCTCTAAAACCAATGTTAAGCTCACCTGTCGATGGCGCAGCCGAGGCGCTTTATAGCGCCGCATCAGTTATTGGTCGGGAGCGTGCCGTCGGTATTGCTGCGACGTATACTTATTTCACACTCATGCTGAAGCCGGACTTTCCGGTTGCCCGCATTTTGCTGGCTGAAGCTGCGGAAGATCGTGATCGATGGTCAGAGGCCTTGGATCTCTATAGTCAGATTGATGAGAACTCGGCGTATTATAAGAATGCTAGAACCCGGCAAGCCTGGTCCACCTACAAGTTAGGTGATCAGAACGAGGCCTCCCGTATTCTGGAAGAAGTGATTGAAGCCTACCCAAATGACATAGAGGCGCTTGTTGTGCTCGCTGATATGAACCGGGATGCGAAGAATTGGAATGAAGCCGCACTGCAATATGGACGTGCAGTCAGTCGGTTGCCAGCTTTTGAAAATCGGCACTGGTCGTTATTTTACGCCAGAGGTATCGCCTACGAGCAGTCGAAACAATGGCCACTGGCGGAAACGGATCTCCTTAAGGCACTTGAGCTTCGCCCGGATCACCCGCAGGTTTTAAATTATTTAGCGTATTCCTGGGTGGACCGGGATGAAAACTTGGACCAAGCGAAAGATATGCTGATCAAGGCGGTCTCGTTACGTCCACGGGACGGATACATAATCGATAGTTTGGGGTGGCTATATTATCGTCTAGGAGATTTTGAAGATGCGGTCGCGCAGCTTGAGAAAGCCGTTTCCTTGCAAGCTGCAGACCCAACGATCAATGATCATCTTGGAGATGCGTATTGGCGCGTGGGAAGGTCTGACGAGGCCCGGTATCAATGGCAGCGGGCTCTTTGGCTGGAACCCACAGAAGAGCAAGCCAGCGAAATTGAGCAGAAACTCAAAAAAGGCCTACCAAACAAAATCAAAGCGGAAAACTAGGGCCGGCCAGCGCCTACATGACTTGGGTTATCAATGATAAAGAAAATAGCTAAGCCTAAGGTCAATTTGTTTTTGCATGTGACGGGTAAGCGGGATGACGGATATCACCTTCTTGAAAGCCTCGTCGTATTTCCAGATGGTGGGGATGAACTCATAGTCCGTGAAAGTACGGAACTGGCCTTATCTGTATCGGGGCCTTTCTCAAGCGACATCGGCGACATATCAGATAATCTGGTTTTAAAAGCCGCGCATAAACTGCAGCAACGCACAGGCTGTACTCTTGGTGCGGAGATTGAGCTCGTTAAAAACCTTCCGGTGGCGTCGGGAATTGGCGGCGGCTCTGCCGATGCCGCAACGGCTCTCAATCTTTTGGTAAGGCTGTGGAAATGCAAATTGAGTGAAGACGTGCTGCTGGATATTGGGGTATCTCTCGGCGCCGATGTCCCGGCGTGCCTTCTGGAAAAGCCGCTTTTCATGTCTGGAATCGGGGAAAAGATCCAGGAAGTCGAGAAATTCCCAGATTTGAATATGTTGCTGATCAATTCGAATTCAAAGGTTTCGACGCCAGAAGTTTTTCAAAATCTTACGATTCCAAATGAGACGCCGATTGTTGAGAAATCCGACTTCTCAACAGCTAATCGTTTAATATCGTCGCTAAAAGTATGCAGAAATGATTTGCAGCCTGTGGCACTGAACATCGCTCCTGACATCTCTCAGGTTCTTTCTGTCCTTAAAGCGCAGGCCGGGTGCGACCTGGCTCGCATGAGCGGCAGCGGAGCAACATGTTTTGGGTTGTTTGAAACGAGCGCTGACGCAGATACGGCGGCGAGCAAGATTGCATATGACTTTCCCGAGTGGTGGGTTAAGGCAATGTCTGTCTAACGAAAGGGGAAAGGATTGACCGAATTCTTCTTCGATTAGGGCTTTTTTTTTCGCAGAAATACAGATTTTAGTTTTTTTTGAAAATTTGACTTGAGCTTGGTCGACGACTTGGATAGAAAGAGGCTCCTTATTGGGGTGTCGCCAAGCGGTAAGGCAACGGGTTTTGATCTCGTCATGCGCAGGTTCGAATCCTGCCACCCCAGCCATCTCTTCACTTTAAATCATTCGATAAAATCCAAATTGTCCAGATAACAAGGGTTTTTTGACACACGTTGATCAGACTTGGCCGCATTAATCCACTTGTATCCAAAAATGTCGCGGGGGTGTGCGAGGGAGGACGGATTATAATAACTCTAAAACCTGGGCCCTGCTCATATATGCCTACGATGTCATTTGCCATCATTCAACACTTTGTTAATAGTCATTCGCAAAAGTGCTTGACTTCAGTTTCCGCAATTGATAATCATTCCTAAGTAAAAGCCACACTTCTTGAATCTCTTTTAGTTAGTGGAATGATTAACGAATGTTGAATAATAGCGGTAACGGGCAGGGCAGTAAGCGAATGATTTCCCTTGTGGATAATACGCTGCTCAGTACTGAGCTATTTCGGCAGAGCCGAGAACTGAAGATCACCCATGAAAGCGAAGAATATAAGCTACGCCTCACTGGAAACGGGAAATTAATTTTAACAAAGTAAGCAAATAGCCCGCCACCCAGCCAACCTCTTAATGGTAGCCAGGCAGCAAGCAAACGCGACTAGTCTCAAAGAAAGTTGTTTGTTATGCGACAGATGCTGCCGAGCGCCTGCATGGGTGTTCTTCTCTCAACGACGATGTTTTCTCCATTTGCATTTGGGCAGGAGAAAGAAGTTCCTCCCTCTGTTTCATTGGATTCAATAACGGTTTACGCGACCAGAACACCGCAATCCTCTTTTGAGGTGCCGGCGATGACATCAAATATAAACCCGGATGTGCCCGGTAACGCGACAGCTGGAAACACGGGCGACCTATTGGTGTTTACTCCTGGTGTTGAAGTTGAAAATGGCCCGCGACGCAACGGACAGACGGTTTCCATTCGTGGGTTTGACGATGAGGCGATCATTACTTTAATGGACGGGCGGCGCCAAAACTTTGAATCAGCCCATGACGGTCGGTTTTTTGTGGACCCATCCCTGCTCAATAGAATTGAGATTGTCAAAGGCTCCTCATCATCGATATATGGCGGTGGTGCCGTTGGGGGGGTGGTTGCCTTTGAGACTAAAGATGCGGCGGATATGTTAAAGCCGGGCGAAGACTTTGGTGTCTACACTTCTATGGGATACCGGACTGCTAACAAGGAATACGCTCCGGTCATATCGACGTATGGCCGAACAGGAGAGTTTGACATAATTGGCATCGCCGCCCTCCGTAACTCTGGTGATATCCATCAGGGTGATGGCAACGAGCTGCTGACAGAGGATAACCTGATCTCTGGAACGTTTAAGATCGGTTATAATTTCAACGATTTTAACACGGTTAAGTTTATCTACCAAGGCCTCAACAACGGCGGAAAAGAACCTAATAATGGCGCAGGCCTCGTTTCCGCCTCAAATCCTATCGTTGATAAGAAAGTCAAAGACAACCAATTCGGCTTAAAGTACGAATTCGAGGATCCAAGCAATAGCTGGCTGAACCCGAAGCTGCATCTTTACTATAATGATACCAATGTTCGCGAAGAAGATCTGACCGGTACCAATGCAGGAAGGATACAAGATAGAGATCTGAGCACACTCGGGTTTACACTTGATAACCAAGCCGCGTTGACCATTAACGATACCCAAGGGCATATGCTTTCCTATGGCTTTGAGATTTACCATGATCAACAGACAGGAAGTATCACGGGAGGGGGAACCCGGCCAGGTGTTCCAAATGCCGACGCGACCAATTACGGTTTCTACTTGCAAGATGAAATTTCGGTTGAGACATCCGCCGGAAAATTTCTCGTCATTCCGGCGGCTCGCTTTGATTCTTATCGCAGTAGTGACGATGCGGGAAATTCCCAAAACGAACATCAGGTGTCGCCCAAACTTGCCGTGAGCTATTTGCCGACGGAGAACATCATGTTCTTTGGTAGCATTGCAAATGCATTTCGGGCGCCAAACCTGACCGAGATTTATGCGTCTGGCCAACATTTTCCGGGTATACCCTTCGTCTTTCCGGATAATTTCTTTGTGCCAAACCCCGACCTCAGCCCAGAAACAGTAACAACGTTTGAAATTGGGGCAGGGCTCAATTTCGATGGCGTTCTTGCAAAAAAAGACAAAGTTCAAGTTAAGGGGGCGTGGTTTCTAAGTGAAGGCGATAATTTTATATCTCAAGATGTCGATATTGCCGCCGGAACAACAGAATTTATCAATATTCCAAATGCTCGGTTGAGTGGGTTTGAAATTGATGGTGAGTATCGGCTTCACCCGGTTACTGCAAAAGTAGGCCTGTCCTATGTCGAAGCTGAAAACAGAGATACCGGGGAATATCTTTCGAACAATGTTCCGCTGACATTTATTGCGGATTTAGGATATCAGGCCAATGAAATTGATAGCATTTTCGGAGTGCGCGGTCGATTTGCCGCAGCAAACGATAAAGTTGGTAGTGGTGATGCAGAGACTGCTGGTTACTCAGTTTATGACGTTTACTATCAATGGGCACCGACACAGGTCAGCCTCGATACCCTGACAGTAGATCTTGGTATATCGAATATTCTGGATAAAGCCTATACGACGCGATTTGCCAGCCTGCTCGAAGAAGGGCGCAGCTATAACATTAGGGTCGCCTATAAATGGTAGCAGTAACCCTACAACACAGAACAGACGCCGGGGGGAGGTGGTTTGTCTACCTCCTCTTGGCCGTCTGTGTAAACGGGTTCATGGTCTCGCAAGTTACTCTCAATACGGCAGATGTCCCTACGTTTGAAATTCCTATCTTGCAGGTTAACTTAATGACATTGGCGAAGCCAACCGTTATGCCGAAAATTGAGCCAGTTAGTGAAACCGCTGCTCCGGCGCCTATTCCGTTAAAATCGATAACAGTTATTACTCAGCAAAAGGCGGCGGAGAAAATTGTTACTGCTGCCATAGTTCCGATGCCGCGTCAGAAACCAATTTTGTTGCCGCTTCTGCAAACCAAGACTACTTCTCAAAAGCCGATTGTTGAGCCCGAAAAACCTCTAGTAATTGTAGCCGAACAGCAAGTCCAGAAAAAAGAAATAGCGAAAGCTTGGCCAGACACCAAAAAGGTGGAGCAGACTCATAAAGATGAGGTCGCTTTTTCGGAAAATAGTGGCATGACCGGGCAAGACGCATCAACCGTTGTTAGCGAAGCGAATTACAGGCACCAAACGGCGCCGATGTATCCGCGGCGGGCGCTAGATCTCGGGCAGCAGGGTACTGTAACGCTGCACGCAAAGGTACTTCCGAACGGCAGTCCGGCTGAATTAAAGGTCGCCAAATCTTCAGGACATCGGTTGCTTGACCTTGCCGCGATATCGGCAGTTAAGAAATGGAAGTTCGAGCCCTCAAGTGTGGATGGAGCGGCTATTGTCAGTTGGGTCCGTGTGCCCGTGAATTTTGTCATACAGTAATTAGATGGAAAGTCAGATGAACGAAGCTCTACCTATAAGACCATCTCTGTCCGCAGAGGAAATAATTACACAGTTCTCTCTCTTGAAGGAGGAACAACCTGAAATTCGGGCTCGTAACGCCGCGGCTGAAATTGGCATTTCTGAAGGAGCATTGTTGGCCGCGAAAGTGGGCACTGACGCCATCCGGCTGTCCGATGATCCGGAAGCTATTTTGAAAGAAATAGTGACGCTGGGCGAAGTTATGGCACTAACCCGCAATGAACACTGTGTGCATGAGCGCAAGGGTATCTATGAAAATCCGAGCTTTTTCCAACATGGACCCATGAAAACGGGGCTTTTCGTGAACCCTGACATTGACCTTCGCCTGTTCATGTCTCATTGGAAGTACAGTTTTGCCGTAAGCGAACCAAGTAAAATCGGTCTGCGAAAAAGCCTCCAGTTTTTTGATAAAGCTGGGCAGGCAATCCACAAAATTTATATAACCAATAAATCTAATGAGGCGGCTTATGATGATCTGGTTGCAAAGCATAGAAATGCTGTACAAACAACAACAATTGAAGTTGAGCCTTATGTGCCAAAGGCGGCAGAAAAACCGGATACAGAAATTGATTGGGATAAATTCAGAGCGGCTTGGGAAGGACTTAAAGATACCCACGACTTCTTCCCATTGCTTAGGAAATTTAAAGTCGATCGCGAGCAGGCCTTTCGGAATGTCGGGTCCCATCTGGCGTTAGAACTGGACAACAGCGCGGCCCGAAAGGTACTCGAACTCGCGATGACGTCAGACTGTGAAATTATGGTCTTTGTCGGTAATCGCGGATGTATCCAGATACATACAGGGACTGTCAAAAAACTAGTGGAACATGGTTCCTGGTACAATGTATTAGATCCCAAATTCAATTTGCATCTGAATGAAGAAGATATCGGGCGAAGCTGGGTCACGCGTAAACCAACGGATGATGGCATTGTGACGGCCGTTGAAATATTCGATTCCGCAGGTGAACTGATTGTCACATTCTTTGGCAAACGCAAGCCTGGAGATCCTGAACTGGAGCTCTGGCGCGAGATTGCCGCTAAATTATCTCCCAAGGAAGTTACTAATGTCTCTTGATGGTATTGAATTACCGGTGCTGCCGAGCTGGTTCTCCCAGCTTGGTCTCATGGGATGGCCGCTTGCCGCTTGCTCTCTAATTGCTCTTACCATCGGATTTGAAAGACTGGGTTTTGTTTTGAAGGCGATGGTGAAATCGAAAGCTGAACTTGCGCGTCTCACTGATGTTCTGCGAGCAAACAGAAACCAATCAAAAGCCGTGCGAGATGAACTGGCCGGGATTATGTTGAATGAGTTGCATCGGCCATATTTCAGTGGATTAAAGCTGCTGAGGATGATCGGAACTATCAGCCCAATCCTTGGACTTCTTGGTACAATCCTTGGTATTATCGCTGCTTTTCAGGTAATTGCCGTGCAGACGGGGCCAGTATCCCCTGCTCTCATCGCGGATGGTTTGTGGGAGGCCATGCTGACGACGGCCGTTGGTTTGCTGATCGCACTTCCGGCATTGATAATGGCCCATTTTTTTAGCGGGTTTAGCGAGCTGAAACTGGGAAAATTCTGCCTTGAATTGAATAGACTCTCCCTATCCTTTGAGTTGGAAAAAATAGACCAGCCATCTGACGTCGTTGACTTTGATGTGGGAGTGCGGCGCAAATGATTAGGTTGCAAACGGAGGATTTACATAGTGGGACGTTACGGGACTTGGCACCCGATTTAACGCCAATGCTGGACATTCTCTTTATTCTGCTCGTGTTTTTTCTTCTCACCGCTGGTGCTGTATTCCAGTCATTGGACCTTAAACTGCCGTCTAGCGTTGCAGATGAAGTCAATTTGGTTAATGCCCCTCGACACATCATGCTCGAAATCCGCAGGGGCTCCTACGCTGTTGATGGTGAGGCTATCCGTGGCTTTGAGGGGCTTAAATTTGCGCTTAGGACCGCGTTAACAGACAAACCCGACCATGAGTTGATCGTCGCTGGCGATAAGCGTATTGCGATCGAAGAATTACTCAAAGTGCTGACATATCTGCAATCTCAAGGGATTGAAGCAGCGAATATTCTTATGCAGAAGGAAATACAGGAATGATCAAAGTTCTGTTTAGCCTGGTACTTGTTCTTATATCCTCGGCGGCACTAGCTGAAAGCCCAAAACGCATCGTTTCTGTTGGTGGCGCGTTAACGGAAATTATCTATGGTCTTGGCGCCGGTGACCTTCTTGTCGGGGCCGACACCACAAGCTACTTCCCGGAACAAGCTGGGCAGCTTCCAAAAGTCGGCTATCAGCGGACGTTGTCGGCCGAAGGCATTTTATCACTAACACCAGATATCGTAATATTGTCTGATGAAGCGGGACCGCCTGCGGTTCTGGCGCAGTTAAAGACAGCTGGGGTCAGTATATTGCAAATCCAAGCTGGGCGTTCTCTGTCTGATGTAAAAGAGAGCATTAATATAATTGGCACCGCATTGGATAAATCTGAGCAGTCGAGTGCTTTAATATCAGATCTAGAGTTGTCCTCTACTCAGCTGGACAACGCAATCGCGGAGCAAAAAGACAAAAAACGCATCATGTTTATCCTCCAGCATAGCGGTGGAGCGCCAATGGTTGCGGGCATGGGTACTGCCGCCAGCAGCGTAATTGAGCTTTCCGGAGCTGAGAATGCCGTAAAGGGATATCGTGGATACAAGCCATTGTCTCCAGAATCAGCGATAGCAATTGCCCCCGATGTCATTTTGGTCACAACGCAAGGTCTTGAGCAGGCAGGTGGTAAAATGTCACTTTTGAATAAACCGGGCCTTAATCTGACGCCGGCTGCAAAGCAAGGCAAGGTAATTGCAATGGACGCATTGTTACTGCTCGGATTTGGCCCGCGTACAGCTGAAGCCGCAAAGGAGCTTAATCGTCGGACTAAAGACCTATGAGCCTCTTGACCAAACAGGTAACTGTTTCGCTGCCTTTTTTACGGGTTAAATTCCCGGCCTTGTTGCTCCTAAGCTTTTTGCTCTTATTGGCTTTAGTTCTGGCCATTTCCATTGGTGCCGTGCCCATTGCATTTTCAAAGCTAATTACTTCTGATCTCACGGCACAGCAACAGGCAGTCCTTTTTTCAATACGGCTCCCAAGAATACTGCTCGCCCTGATTGTTGGCGTTGCTCTTGCTGTTTCAGGTGCAGCTTTACAGGGGCTTTTTCGAAATCCGTTGGCAGACCCTGGCTTGATAGGTATTTCGACCAGCTCCGCGCTCGCGGTTGCAATTGTCATTGTTTTCGCTGGTCCTCTGACTGGCCTGCTGGGGCTTTACAGTTTGAGCGTCGCCGCATTTCTGGGAGCAACGATCGCCTGCCTTGTTATTTTCCGTTTTGCCAAGCTTACCGGGAAATTTTCCGTAACTTATTTGCTGCTAACCGGTATTGCACTCAACGCGCTCTGTGCCGCGGGTGTCGGGTTTTTGACGTTTCTAAGCAACGATGAACAACTAAGGGCGTTGACTTTCTGGACAATGGGCAGCCTTGGCGGTGCGTTATGGCCGTCTGTCATCGTCGCATCTACCATTGTACTACCCGCCAGTTTTATTCTTATTCGAAGCGCCCGTGAGTTGAACCTTCTATTACTGGGGGAAAATGAGGCACGATATTTGGGTGTTGACGAGGATAAACTGAAGCGGAGAATTATTATCGCGACTGCCTTGACGGTAGGCGCTGGGATCGCCGTCAGTGGAATCATAGGTTTCGTCGGGCTAGTTGTTCCTCATCTGGTGCGATTACTGTTGGGGCCTGATCATAGATTATTGATTCCTTCTTCAGCCATATTGGGAGCATCCCTGCTTTTGGTCGCAGATACTCTTGCCCGAACAATTGTTGCCCCCTCAGAAATGCCAGTGGGTATTTTGACAAGCCTGATTGGCGGCCCCTTTTTCCTCTGGCTTCTCGTTAAGCAATATTCTGGAAGATTTGGAATATGATCTCCGTTACCAATGTCAGTTACACGGTCGCTCGGCAGAAAATACTTGATGATATCAATGAGACATTCAATGTTGGAAAAGTCAGCGCTATCTTGGGGCCTAACGGCGCGGGAAAATCGACGTTATTGAAATGTATGACCGGCTCTCTCATACCTGACAGCGGATGTATTTCGCTCAAGGAACGTAATCTGGAAGATTATTCTCTCGCAGAGCTTTCAAAAAGACGGGCCGTGTTGTCCCAGAATACTCCTGTGAGTTTCCCTTTTACAGCCCAAGAAATAGTCCTCATGGGCAGGAATCCATATGCTCTGAATAACAATAATGTTATCGATATGGAGATTGCTCAGGAAACCTTGGTTCTGATGGATGCTTGGCATCTTCGAGACCGTTCTTTTCCAACATTATCCGGGGGAGAGCAGCAACGAGTCCAATTCGCAAGAGTGCTCTCCCAGATCTGGGATCAAAGAGAGGCATATCTCTTCCTAGATGAGCCGACATCGGCTTTAGATCTAAAGCACCAATATCAAGTGATGGACCTCATTCGTAATCAATGTGAGGAAAAAGCTCTCACTGTTATCATCGTTATGCATGATCTAAACATTGCTTATCAAAATACAGACATGAGCTATTTCATGCAAAACGGCGTTATCAAAATTTGTGGGGCTAGCAAAGACGTTATATCCGCCAGCACTTTGTCCGATATTTACAGCCTTCCGTCGCATTACGCAGCGCGTCATATAAAATTTGCGTCCTAATAGTAATCTCACTCTCGACTTGTCTACAGGGCTCCGGAAATTTCCAACTCGCAAGCGTGCTAACAAAATTGGAGTGTTCTGTAGAAGGCACTTCCAGCTTTTTGATGGATGCGAATTATTGGTTGTCAGGGGGACTATTTATCCGATTTTTGGGAAATCATTGCGAGAAAGGTGCAGAAATCTTTTCAGAAACGCCAGCAAGCTTAAAGATTGATTTTTTAACAATTTTCTTGATCGTATTTTCTGAATAGGATCGGTCTTCCAAAAACAAACCCCAGTTTTCTGCATTTGCTGTGCTAATCGCGACTGCGATTGATGGTGCTACGATGCGTGACGCATGCCAGTAGCCCCATGGTACAAAAATAGTTTCACCTGGCTCGACACGAACGTTCGTGGGATTGGCGTTCTCGTATAAAGGGAATTGCTGCAGATTTACATTTGAAAGATCTTTCAATTGAGACATATTCGGCCGATCTTCCCTTGGGTAGACATTTGGTGTATCGTCGGGAGCAACTATCGTGAAATCTTTTGCGCCCTGGATTTGTGTAATAAAGGTATTCACGTAGTGAGCATCATAGTGGAGCATAAAGAACCCGCTGCCTGGTCCACCTATAAAAAGTTCACAAAATCCATCGCGTGTTCCCATTTTCTTAGGAATCAAATTATTCGCTAGCCAATTAGGTGTCATCGCCGTTGCTGTTGGTTCCAAGTCTTTCATTAGTTCAGGAAAATACTCAGCAAGAGGTAATTCCTTCAAATAAGGGACCGGGTTTTCCTCTGTCGAACATTCCACTTCATTTATAAATTCACCCATGTTCTTTAGTTCGCCGAGTAAAGGTATTGTACGATCGGCGAAACGCTGACGAAACATTTCTAAAGACCACGTGGTTAGTGCCGCCCAAGGCGCTACATTTCGAATTACAACCGGTACTCTCGGTATCAAATATTCTTCATAAAATGCCTTTGAAGAAATTGCGTTAATTTTTTTTATTTCATCCATATCCCAAAAATTCCGATATTTTTGATCCTTAATCCGAGTAATTTTACTGGCTATATTTTGTTTTAGTATAGATTCTAACTCTTAACTCCACGTCATAAAAGGCCTTATAATATTTATCGCTTTTGATAGATTGATGCGATTTGCTGGAAAAAAAAGGCATTTTTAACGCCGAACAATTTTCCCGGCCTGCTTTTTTACAAACCTTGGTAATAACCGCTTTACCATCGCCTTATAGCGAATGTATTTGTAGGTATTTTTTGTCCAACTGAACATGTGCTTGTGATTATCCGGAATTTTGCGATATTCAAAATTTGTAACATTAACTGGCGGACGATCTTCGTATCCGTAAAAATCGCGGAACCAGCTACGATGATATGTCATGTAAAGCAAAGGCCTAAGTCGATCGGATAAGTTAGCGCCACCTCGGTGTAAAAGCTTTGAATTGGTGATAAGTGCAGAACCGACGAAAACCTCTGGATCCAGACTGTCAATTCTTAACGCTTCACTATCGTTGGGTGTAAGATGGCTCTTGGGCCAAACTTTTGTACAGCCCGTCTCCAACGTGCAATCTACAAGTGGAATCAGCACAGTCATCGCGTAAACGGGTACGTTTTTATCAATTGTATAGTCGTCGGGACCATCCCCAAAGATAGCTTGGGTGTCACGATGCAGGCGTTGGTCGGGGGCCCCAGGGTACGAAGCCACTGAGCTCATAGCTCCCAAAATACATTTGCGGCCTAAAATATTGCAAACGAAAGAGTGTATGTGAGGATTAGCATAAAACGTTTCGTCGTTGAAAGGGCCTTCTACATCTACCGTAAAAAGTGGGCGGAGGTCATCTTTGTTCGTTCCCTGCAGTAGATGGCGATAACGATGACGATAATGCGAATTAAGATTTGCCATTCTCTTGTGGGAAAAGACATTGACCAGACGGATAAAACCGTATTGTTCAAAGAGGTCCATAGCTTCAACAAGCTTGTCTTCTGAAAAACTTCCATTGTCTCGCTCAATATCGGTAAAAGAAATGCTGGAAATCAGTTCGGTGCGATCATAGGTTGTTGACATCTCTAAGCCCTACTGCTTCTTGGAGTTAGTCTTATAACCTACCAAATTTGTTATTAATAATATGATAAGGTATAATTTACGGTAAGATAGCACAAAAAGATTAATGTGGCTTGAAGGCTGAGCTCATACTCTGATTAACGGCCAACCGAATTTGTTTGCAGGTAAAGGTAGTCCACAAATGACGATTTTAAGAAAGCTTAAACAAGTAATAAAATCGGACAATGGAATTTGGGTGTTTCTAGCAAGTGCGGTAACAATTCAGGCCGCCTTTGTCTACTGTGCGGCAAACGGCTTCTTTTTTGACCAATACTACAACATGGGTCGATTTTACGTTTTGTTGTTGCTTGCATTTTCTTTTACTTTATTGCGATTGGGTATCCCAGGTGTATTGGATTTGCTACGACCAATGCTGGTTTGGCGTGTGCCCATAAGGTGGTATTTATTTGCACTTTTCTGGCTCGCAGTTTTTGCAATCGGTGTTTTGTTTGTTAGTAATATTTTAAGGGGCGAAAGTTTTAAAGAAATTCCCTTCACTTTTTCTCTGTTTGGTAATTTTGGGTTATTAAAAGGTATCGTTTTAAATTCCATTATTGAAGAAATTGTATGGGTGGGACTTGTCCTGACATTACTTCAAAAACAGTTTTCAGTATTTGTTTCAAGTCAAATATTAGCTATTTTTTGGTTCCTTTGGTGGGTTCCAATAGTCCTATATGGGCGTTCAGTGATACCCGACCTTCCGCTGTCGGTTTTGTGGTTTCATTATCTTGGGATTGCGGCGACTTGCGCTTGGGTTTATTATTTTACTAAAAGTGGATTAGTCGTGGCAATAATGCAGATGTTGACAAATGCTTTGTCGTTAATCGTTCCCATCTTGCCCCATTTATCTGATTTCAACACATATTTGGCATTTATTTTTGGAAAATTCATTTTCGCAATTCTATTGTTCGGCTTTTTTGGTCCCAAGCCCCTATTTCGAAAGCCTTTGGAATCGACAACGGTTACTTGAAAAATTTTGAAAAACCTTTCTTCAAGATAAGACTAAGCGGACTTGTTTATTTCACTCTCAATTGCATCAGCAAGTTTTGCAGCGTTTGATCCCTCAACCATGTCAAGATGATCACCGGGAATCTTAATACAATTCACGCCTTTTGTAGCAAATTTAATCCACCCATAACTGGGATTTTGGGTATCAACTAGCAAGTCTTTCAGTGATTGCGGTGTGCTCTTAAACAATGTGAGTACACCATCGTACGGCCCGCCAGTGTATTTGTCGGATATATTTTTAGTATAATATTCAAGAAGTGTTAGGCGATATCTATATGGAAACGCTTTTGCAAGTAACTTAGTTAATCTTACGTTTAGAATATTATTTCTGGCAATGGCCCCCATCCGAAATAGAGTTTTATGTAGATCGTCTCTTCGAAGACGCAAAAGCTCGTGCTTCAAACGATCATAAACATTGATTTTGCAATTTGATTTAAACTGCGGACTCCATGTATCAATAATTCCCAAAAAATCGACCTGTTCTCCAGATTGTATTAACTGGCGCGCAATTTCGAGCGCAATTAGACCGCCGCCACTATAACCGGCGATAAGGTAAGCTCCTTCTTTTTGATGATTACGAATATAGCGAATGTGATCGGCAGCGGCTTCTTCAATAGAATCATGTGGTTTGTGGCCAAGTATTCCTCGTGTCTGTATGCCAATTACAGGCCTATTAGCGCCAATCAGCTGGCCCAATTGAAGAAGATTGTTTACGTTTCCGCCAATACCGCCCACGAAGAATATAGGCTTCTCAATTCCGCCAGTATGAATTGTAGTTGTTGTATCCCAATTATCGGTAGATGCTTTAGTTTCCGTTTTGGAATTTGGCAAATAGCCTGATGTTAGGATCCTATTCTTTTCAGGTTTTGAGTTTGATTGCTGATCAATACCCAAGTCGATTACCGTCGCGAGTTCGCGGACTGTTGGATTTAAAAAGAGGGTAGAAATCGGCAAATCCAGTGAAAACTTCTGCCGAATTAAGCCAAACACTCTAACGGCAATTAACGAATGCCCGCCGAGTTCAAAGAAATTTGCATTGACACCTATAGATTCTACATTGAGGGTTTTCTTCCAAATATCGGCTAATTCTTTTTCAATTTTTGTATTTGCCGATGTTGAGTCAACAATTTTTGCGCCAAAATCTACTTTCGGAAGAACGCGATAGTCAACTTTCCGGTTCGGTGTAAGTGGTATTTCATCTATTTCCTGAAAAACTGAAGGTATCATGTATTCCGGTAGGATGTGTGTCAGTTTCTTCCGTAATTCAGCATTCGAATTTTCATCCAATGTAGAGGCGACAACATGAGCAACCAGATGCTCATTCCCAAGGCCGTCTTCTTGACGCACAACAGCTGCTTGTTGAATCTCATCGAAGCTTTCCAAGGACGCTTCAATTTCTCCGAGCTCAATTCTGTAACCGCGAATTTTGACCTGCCGGTCAACGCGACCTAGGCACTCAAGTAGTCCGTCTGCCGTCCAACGTGCCAAGTCGCCTGTACGATAGAGACGAGCGCCTTTCTTGTTCGAAAACGGATGAGGTATAAATTGTTGTTTTGTCAATTCAGGTTTACCCAAATATCCAAGTGCCAACCCTACACCGCCAATATAAAGCTCTCCGGGAACGCCAATAGCGACAGAATTGTGATTACTATCCAAAATAAAAATATCTGTGTTTTCAATTGGATGACCGATGGTTACTTTAATATCTTCAATACCTATTTCAGCAACAGTTGACCAGATTGTGGTTTCTGTTGGTCCGTACATATTCCATAAGGATTTGCAATTTGGTGCCAATCGGGTAGCCAATTCTTGAGGTAAAGCTTCGCCGCCGCATAAAATCTTCATATTTGAAGATCCTTGCCACTCTGCATCAAGAAGTAATCTCCAGGTCGCGGGCGTGGCTTGCATGACGTTGATATCGTAAGCGTCTATAAGATCTATGAGGCGGTTACCGTCATAAGTGTCATCTTTATCAGCCAACACCAAGCTTCCACCAGCAAAGAGCGGTAAAAATAATTCAAGGACCGCTATGTCGAATGATACAGTGGTTACAGCAAGAAGAGTATCTTCTGAGGTGAAGCCAGGGAGAGTCGCCATTGAATTCAGAAAATTGATAACTGAGCGGTGCCGTATTTGGACGCCTTTTGGCTTTCCAGTTGAGCCCGATGTATATATTACGTAAGCAAGTGCCTCTTCGCTAATTGAAACGTTCAGGTTTTCTGTGCTTGTTTGCGACAAGATAATTTCATCGAAATCCAATGATATTGTCTTTGGGCCTGTATCCGAAGCCTTTGGCTGCAAAGACCGATGTGTCACAATCACTTTCGTGCCACTGTCTCTGATCATATAATCAATACGTTCAGAAGGAAATTCAGGGTCAAGCGGGACGTATGCGGCGCCCGTTTTTAAGATCCCCAACATACTGACAAGAATATCGGGAGTGCGCTCCAAACAAAATGCGACGAAATCACCTGGAACAACGCCATTATCTTTCAAATGATGTGCAAGC
Organism: Sneathiella sp.; assembly: GCF_036960985.1. Taxonomy (NCBI): domain Bacteria; kingdom Pseudomonadati; phylum Pseudomonadota; class Alphaproteobacteria; order Sneathiellales; family Sneathiellaceae; genus Sneathiella; species Sneathiella sp. The sequence goes on from NZ_JBALWD010000007.1 coordinate 47,040, forward strand.
TGATTGGCTCGACTATTTAGTGTGCGATAATCTAACACATGCTCTTTATTAGTGCGGCGCGCCAAATAGGTTATCGCGGTAGCCGCGGGCATTTTCTCGACCATTTCTTCAAATAATTGATGAAGGCCGAGTTGGCTTGGAAATTTCGATGGTTCAGTTTTTCCGAAATCCAGTGTGCTGATTTCATTTGGATCTGCAACAGAAGCCAATTCTCTTATAGGCAAGTTCGGATTTTCAGAAACTTCTGCCAGTAAGGATTCGAAATTTTTCATGTGATGTTTGATTGTAGACGCATCAAACAAGTCTGTATTGTAACTCCATTCCATAGTTACGTTATTCTCGTCTTCCATTATATTTAGGAAAATCTCGAAGTGCTCATGGGTGCGGGGATTTGACGCAAAATCTACAGAAAGCCCCTCAAATTTCATTGAACTTAAATCAATACCATTGTCGAAGTTGAATAATATGGGAGTAAGCATAACGCGCGAGGGGTCACGCAGTGTTTTTAAGTTCTTAATGAGAGTTCCATATGTGTAATGCTGCTGATCAAAAGCATCTAGCATTTTCCCTCTGACGGATTTCATATAAGAACTGAACCTTATTTCATCGTCAATATAGCTCCGAATGGGGAGCAAATTTACACAATGGCCAACAACTCTCTCCATTTCCCGAGCTGGTTGCCCCGCTGAGGTTAGCCCGACAACGAGATCATGCTGTCCGGTTAGACGATAAAGATAAAGATTAAAGGCCGCAAAAAGTATATTGACAAATGTGCCACCAGATTTTGCGCTAGAAGCCCGTAGTGCTGTGACAATTTTTTGATTAATTAAACCATCAATACGTGCACCGTTTGTCGTTTTTAAAGGTGGATGCGGTCGATCGGTCGGAAAATTGAGTGTCGGTACAAAATCACTGAATTGGGTAAGCCAAAAATTTTCAGCTTTTTTAAATCCTTCACTATCCTGCCATTGTCTTTCAACTCGAGCATAATCTACAATGCTTTCCAATGGTCCAAAATTGGCAGATTTATTGGTACTGATTGCCGTATATAAATCACCAATATCATGCATGACGACATCTATCGACCAACCGTCACAAACGATGTGATGCGCAGTGATCACTAGTATATGCTGGGTATCGTTGAGAGCAAGAATTTGAGCTCTGATATATGGCTCACCTTTTTGATCAAAAGGCTTGTCAACTTCCTTGAGCAAGATACTTTCAATTTTCTGCGTTGCTTCTTTACTCCCAAATTTTCTCAAGTCAACAATTGGTACATCGAAGTCTATTTCGGGGCCTATAAACATAGTCATACCATCGGTACTAAACCGGCTGCGCAGCGCATCGTGGCGATTAAAAACCTGTTTGACCGCTTCAACGAGCGCGATAACATTAAGCTTACCTGTGAGATGAAGACGCACTGATTCATTGTAAGCAGTTGACGCTTCTGGATTAATCAGAGTAGCCATCCAGATTTCTTTTTGCGATTCCGTCGTTGGTATTTCGATGGTAGTTAGATCGCTAAGATCTACCTGCGGTGATTGTCCAATTGGCGTAGGAGTTGGGCCAGATAGTAGCGGTGGATATACGTTATCTGCCAACGCTTGGTTGCCAAAAAATCCCGCTGCCATAAGTTCGTCAGCAGATTCCTTGAACGCGGCTATCACGTAGTCAATATCTTCGTCTGTGTGTGCCGCTGTGAGATAGCTGGGGAATTCTTCTAACAGAAAAACCCCTTTCTCTCGCATGTGAGCGAATAGCAAACTACCGTAGGTATTGCCTTCCTCAATTTTTACATACATCAGCGAACCACAATTGGTCATACTAAACGGTAAATCATGTTCCTTAAAGTAATTATCAACAGTTGTGGTAAGACGGTCTCCTTTCGCCCCGAGTACTTTCCAAAAAAACGGGGGCTGGTCTTTTAAGAAAGTCAGCATAGCTTTGACGCTTGCCATGGCAAGAGGATGGCGAACAAACGTGCCAGCGAAAAAGGTAACCGGTTTGTCGGGGAAGGAACCGTCACCATATTGCCATTGACCGCCGTCAAAGGTATCCATGTATTTCGATTTACCGGAAACCACACCAATAGGCATACCGCCGCCAACAACCTTCCCGTACGTAATCAAATCGGCATCGACACCATAGAAGTCTTGGGCACCTCTCAAACCAAATCGAAAGCCGGTGACAACTTCGTCAAAGATGAACAGACTACCAGATTTTTCCGTAATCCGCCGGACATCCCGAATGAATTGTCTTGGTTGAAAGTCTGGCCGCCGGCTTTGTACAGGTTCAACAATTACTGCTGCTAGATCGTCCGCAATTTCCCGGATAATTTCCAACGATTGTGGCATACCATAAGGAAGCACAATCATGTCCGCGGCTGCTTTTTTTGGAATGCCTGGTGCCATCGGTATGGACTTCAATGTCCCATTGGTATTTACTCCACGGACGAGAACTTCGTCAAAATTACCATGATAATCACGTGCAAACATAACGATCTTATCGCGTCCGGTAATTGTTCGAGCAATCCGCATGGCGGCCTGGACAGCTTCCGAACCTGTGCTGACAAAACTAGTTCTATCGTTACCAGTGACTTCGCAGAAAAGTTGGGCGGCTTCCATGGCCACAAGGCTCTGAGGACCAACCTCGTAACCATGTCCTAGTTGCTCAGTTATGGCGTCAACAATAATATCCGGTGAATGACCCAGGAAACCAGGGCCGAAACCATTCAAAATATCGATATACTCATTTCCGTCGATATCCAGAAGCCGAGAGCCCTTAGATTTAACGGTAATTATCTGATAAACCATTTCTTTCCATAGGCGGTTAAAACCTGAGGCTGTTCGTGGATCCGCATAGTATGGTCGGTGCTCTGCGGTTAATTTCTTTGACTCTGAAGTTTTTTCGACATAACGACCGATAAGGTTTTCAATATGGGAAGTTTGTCGTGCGGTAAGCTCAACGCCTGCAACAACCGGTGCGCTCAGTGAAGAAGTAGGAAGAGAAGTGAGAGATAATTTGACGCCCTCAACAACTGGTGTTGAATCTATGTCAGTATCTTTTCCGGCAAGCGGAGCTGTTTTCTCGGACGATGCATTTGCTTCTATATGGGCAATCAGATCGTTGAGTGACTGGAATCCATCTATTAACTCTCGCAAGGTAACCGTTACGCCAAAGGTGTCTCGTATTTCCTTACCAACTTGTGTTAAGAGCAATGAATCAAAACCAAGTTCGAGGAATGAGGCAGAGCTGTCTAGGTCTGCAGTATCCAATCCAGACAATTCACTCAACAGGTCTTTTAGTGTCGCGCCGACGTCAGTTTTCTGCGTTGAATCAACGACTAAACTGCTGATTTGGGTAATTTCCTGGGTGCTGTTCGTTTCACCTAAAGAACCACTTACAATATTTGGTTCGACCCAAAAGCGTTTTCTTTGGTAGGGATAGCTCGGCAGCTTTATGTGGGTGCGCTCACGTCTAGGAGATATTTTTGACCAATCAACGTTGAACCCATGGCACCATAGATTTCCGAAAGCGGAGTGTGCAAAAAGGTCAGAGGGTGTTTCGTCGGTCGGGCTTGGCAGGCTTGCGATGACCGGTTGCGCAGTTCTACGGTTAGGATTCTGACTGGCGAGCGCAGTCAATGTTTGACCAGGCCCAACTTCCACCAAAATATGTTCTGGCGCTTCCCAGAAATTACGAATGGTATCATAGAACCGAACCGTTTGGCGAAGGTGAGAGGCCCAATAATTTGGATCACAGGCTTGCTTATCCGTTAACCATTCAGCTGATACAGTAGAAAGTATTGGTATTTTCGGGGCATTTAACGAGAGCGTACCAACTTCTTGTGCAAAGACATCTACAATTGGCTCCATCATAGATGAATGGAAGGCATGAGAGGTGTGTAAACGCTTTATGGGAAACCCTGCTTCCTCTAGCTCTTTTTCTACTTTTTCCGCAGCTTCAAAAGAGCCTGAAAGGACGCACGCTTTCGATCCATTAATTGCGGCTAGATCAAGCCCTTTGTTCAAAAAGGGCTTTAGTTCTTCTTCTGAAGCACGAACGGATAGCATTGCGCCTTCCGGCAAATCTGACATCAACTGTCCGCGTAAAGCAATTAATTTAAGCCCCTCTTCCAGCGTAAAAACTCCGGCGAGGCAGGCCGCAGCGAATTCTCCAATACTATGTCCGGCAAGACATTCTGGTTCAATGCCCCAGCTTGCCCACTGTTTTGCTAAGGCATAGCCGATGGAGAAAATAGCGGGCTGGGCATAACGCGTATTTTTAAGCTTATCCACCATTGCCGCGCGCACCGCGTCGTCAGGATAAATAATATCCAACAAATTTTCATTTAGGTGTGGTTCAAGCAGGGCTGCGCATTCTGTTAAAGCATCACAAAAGACTTTTTCCGATTGAAAAAGATCTTTCCCCATATCAACATGTTGAGAACCTTGCCCCGGAAACAAAAATGCTATTTTTGAATATTTTTTGGCAGATGCAATTTTGCCCTTGTATTCCAAACACTGACGCGTGAAATCCTCTGCAGATACAGCACTGATTACGGTGCGTTGAGGATATTGACGTCGATGATATTTGAGGGCTTCCGCAATATCGTCAATAGAAAAACTGCTATTTTTCTTAACGAAAGCCCCTAGGTCTTTTATGGCATCTTTAACTGCATCTGGGCTTGAAGCAGAAATGGGAAAAACCTTTATTTTGCAGCTTTTCGCCTGATCTTCAATTTTCTTTGGTTCTGGAGACTGCTCCAATATCATATGAATATTTGTTCCGCCCACGCCAAAGGCGCTGACACCCGCGCGGCGTGGCTGATTATCTGTGTGCCAATGCTGCCGATTGCTTACTGGGAAAAAAGCGCTTTTCTGGAAATTGATATTTTTGTTTGGTGAATGGTAATGGAGCAGAGGTGGAATCTCTCCGTTTTTTACCGTCAGTGCCGCCTTAATTAACCCTGTAACGCCGGCAGCAATATCCAGATGTCCAACATTTGTTTTGGCAGTGCCAAGAGCGCAGAACTGCTCGTCATTAGTCGAACGGGAAAAAGCTTCATTTAGAGCTGCGACTTCAATGGGGTCTCCTAGAGGAGTACCTGTTCCATGTGCTTCAATATAACCAATACTTCTAGCTGTTACCCCCGCAGCCTTTTGAGCCTCAACGATAACGTCGACCTGACCTTTTACGCTTGGTGCGGCATAGCCCGCCTTAGCAGAACCGTCGTTGTTAATGGCAAAACCTCTAATTACGGCAATGATATTATCGCCATTTTCGATGGCGTCGCTTAACCTTCTTAGAACGACCAGACCGGCACCTTCCCCAAAAACCGTGCCGGTTGCTTTTTCATCGAATGTCCGGCAATGCCCATCTGATGAAGCCATGCCGTCGGGTGTATACAAATAATCGCGCTTTTGTGGAAATGTTAGAGACACGCCGCCTGCCAGAACCATATCACTATGTCCTGACTTCAGGCTTTCGGCAGCTTGCGCAACAGCGACCAATGAAGTCGAGCAGGCGCATTGAACAGCGACTGCGGGGCCCTTTAAGTTTAGTTTGTAAGCAATGCGTGACGGAAGAAAGTCCTTGTCATTCCCGAACATGATCGGAAAATTGTTTACAGGGTATCCAGCCGCCAGTTGCTGTGCAAAATTTCTGTCGGAAACCAAATTGTATAGAAGGTAAGAATTTTGGCTCGAGCCTGAAAAGATACCAATTTTTCCGTCAAATCGGTCCGGATCGTATCCTGCATCTTCTAACGCGGTTTGCGCGCATTCCAGCAAGATCCGGTGCTGAGGGTCCATCTGCTCCGCTTCTTTCGGAGGGATGCCAAAATGGTGTGCATCGAATAGATCCGAACCTTCAACAATGCCTCTTGCCTTAACGAATAAATCAGTATCATCGGCAATTGGCGATTTACCGTTTTCAAAATCCAATTCATCAGATGAAAAATGCGATATGGTTTCTTTGCCATCGAGCAGGTTTTGCCAAAATGTCGCTACATCGGGCGCGCCAGGGAATTTTCCGGCCATACCTATAATAGCTATATGGTCGTTATTGGCTTGAGATGCTTTTACTGGTTCTGCAATAAATTCCTCTTTAGTCGAAACCGGTTCTTCTAAATGCTGAGCTAATCCATTGATTGTTGTGTATTCAAAAAAAGATGTAATGGGGAATGTTTTCCCCAACGTGGATTGCAGCTTTTCATGGACTCTGGCAATGTGAAGTGAAGTCGCGCCGAGATCAAAGAAATTTGAAGATAGATCAATATTTTCCGCGTCCAGTATTTCTTCAAAAAACCTTGTCAGAAGTGATGTCATATTCTCCGTAGTTTTGATTTTATTTACGTTTTTTTGCACACCTTTAGTTATATTTTCTTTAGTAGTGCTCCTTAATTCTTTGCGGTCAATTTTACCGTTCGGTGTTAATGGAAGTTTTTCCAATTGATAATACAAATTGGGAATTGCATATGAAGGTAGAAGAGTTGAGAGATAATTGCGCAGCTGCGTATTTTCGATTTTCGAAGAAGCAGAAGAAAAATATGCTTTTAGGATTTTATTTGCCTGATCGGATTTTGAGTCTGCAGTGACAGCGCACTGTAGAATTTCTGGAAAAGAGGCAAGAGCGTTTTCAATTTCGCCGAGTTCGACGCGAAATCCTCGAATTTTGACCTGTGTATCAACACGTCCAATGAATTCTATTGATCCATCTGTGCGCATTTTTACATTGTCACCGGTACGATAGAGTATGAGTTTCGAGTCCCAAGGAGCGAATACGAACTTAGAAGCTGTTAGCCCCGGATTTTGCCAATAACCAAGAGCTAAACCATCGCCACTAGCGCAAAGCTCCCCTTTAGTGCCGGGTTCAACTTTCTCGAGATGTTCGTTTAAGATAAAAACATCTGTACCGTTTATCGGCTTGCCAATTGGTATCGATTTTCCAGGTTTCAAATCGCCTTCAACAATTTGGTGACAACAGGTAAAAGTTGTATTCTCTGTCGGGCCATATCCATTGGTTAACGTGATAGATGGGAAAAGTTTCAATAGCTTCGCGGCATGAATCGGGGAGACAACATCACCACCGGTCAACAATTGTTGAATTGTGCCAAGATCCTCTGGGCGTTCGTCCACTATTGCATGGAAAAGGCCTGCTGTTAGCCATAGGGTTGTTACACCATACTCTCGAATGGTGTCGCCTAGAGCTCGGAGTGATTGATCTGTATTTTCTGGTATGATCAATTCGCAACCATTTAAAAGCGCACCCCAAATTTCGAGCGTCGACGCGTCAAAAGCTATTGGTGAATTTTGGAGAATCTTATGAGTTGGATTTAAGTCAACAAAATCTGGGCTAATTGTAAGCCGCAATATTGCCCTATTTGGAATTATCACGCCTTTTGGATCACCGGTTGATCCGGATGTATACATAATATAAGCAATGGTTTCTTCATCGCTTTTTATTTTTGGAGCGGGAAGAACTTCCGTTGGAAAATCCTGAAATGCGAGAATTTCAACACCCATTTCGTTCATAACGAGACTATGACCGAGAACTAGATTTATATCAGTATCTTTTGCAATGAATGTTAGGCGTGAATCTGGGTAGGATTCGTCTAATGGCACATAGGCTGCGCCGGCTTTCAGAATTCCGAGAAGAGCGACAGCTATCTCAACTCGCCGCTCGGAAGAAATACCAACAAAGTCTCCCTTTTTCACTCCCTTTTTTCTCAGTAGAACCGCTAAAGCAGACGATCGCTGATCCAGCACATCGTAGGTAAGTGTATTCGAACCGGCTCTGACAGCAACATTTTCACCGCAAATTTTTACAATGTTTCGAAATGCATCTAGAATATTGCTATATTCTACTGAATTATTCGATTTTAGAGATCGAGTATTTTTCTTCTCTTCTGACAAGACTTCGTATCTTTCGATTATTAAGGGCTCTCAAGCATTGGTTGAAAAATGTTCCACAAATCACTTTATCGCTTCATCCAGATTAAATAATATTATTTCGCCTTTTTTCCGGTACATTTGCGAGTACAGGCCACTTACACAATTTAAAATCATTTAGATTTTAGTTTTGAGCTACGACTGTTTCTCCATTCAACCCCGAGTATTTGGAAGAATCATGGTAATTGTTTTAAATTAACAAATTATTATTCGTATTTATTCGATACTAAGACAATTCTCGGAGGAAAATCTAACATTGACCTAATTAGCATAAGTTAAATTTTGGAATTCTCAATTCTGGAATCATAGTTTAGTGATTAGATATTGTTCTGTGGCAGATAACTAAAACCTGAAGCAATTTTTAGTTGAATAAATTGCCGCCATTAAAGGTGCGTTGAATATGAAACTGAAAAATATTGTTAAATATCAACTCAGTAGAGTAATTCCCTTGCTTGCGCCTTCTATCCTGAGTGAAATAAAGGCTGACATTAATCCGACGAAAAATACTTGGCTAAAAAAACAAATAATCGATGGAAGAGTAGCTCACGCGACAAAAAAACAAAACTTGAGTCAATTGCAGGAAGCTCATTCACTGTATTGGCAAGGCGAACAGGGTGCGAAATTTTATGGTGCTTTTGATGGGCGATTCGAAGAATGGTTTCGCGACGAACATGCGGTTTTTGAAGTTGAGCTTCAGAACATGATGCACTCCAGAAGAGAATTTAGAACGCTTTTGGAAATTGGTTGCGGTGATGGTCAAGTATTGAATTATTTGTCGAATAGCTTGCCAGGTATTGACCGTGGTATTGGTATCGACATTAATAGCGGAATTATTGAAGAAAATAGAAAGACATATTCTGGAAATTCAAAACTGAAATTTGTTTCTGGCGATGCGGTTGAAGGCATCAAGTCAAATATGGGCAAGAACTGCCTCGTAATGAGTTATGGCGGCGTGCTTGAGTACTTTTCTGAGGAATCGGTAAAAGAAGTATTTAATTTTGTACGGGAAAGCCCGTATCATACTGGCATTGCATTGGTTGAGCCAATATCGCCTGATCATGATTTATCTACAACATTCAACTCCTATGTTTTTGGGCAAGAAAATAGCTTTTCCCACAATCACGAACATTTACTTAAAGAAGCAGGTTTTGAAATTATTTTCGAATGCGAAAAACACATGGCTGATCGGTGGAAAATTATTGTCGCAATATCTTCGTAATACTGGAAACTAATTTAAAAACACCTATCACAATTAGCTATTAGATAAGGGTGCTCAAGTGCAAGCGGGCGCTTCGTGATAGATTTTCACGTTTTTTAATTCGGCCGCTAATTTCCTTCAAGGAAAACCGCAAATAGTGCTATAGTGCTCGAAGTTAGACAACATCGGTTACTTTTGTGCACTTTGCTCATCGGTATGAAAAGGGAACTTGGTGCAGCTTGATGGAAATTGAGCTAAGACCAAGGCCGCCTCGCGACTGTAGACGGATAGCGATTGTTCATTGTCCACTGGCTATTTTGGCTGGGAAGGAGAGCAAAAGCAGCAACCCGTAAGCCAGGAGACCTGCCGGTGTAATTTTTGAGCCCATCGGCTGCCGCAGGAGCAGCTTAGGAGAATATAATGAGTACACTTGTTAAAAATCAGGTAACGGCAGAAATTAATGTTCGCACGATAGCGGCGTTCGTTTTTCTTTTGGGCGCTGGATTGGTTTTCCTGACAGGCTTTGCGCCATCCGCAACTCTTCACAACGCGGCACATGATTCACGCCATACTATGTCTTTTCCTTGTCACTAGGGATTAAAGCATGTTTTTGCGATTTTTGTGGGTCGGTGTCATGGCCGGCATCCTTGCAGGTGTGCCTACAGCGGCTATTCAACATGTAACGACTACGCCCCTCATACTGGCCGCTGAATTTTATGAAAATTCCGAAGCCTCCCATCACGCAGCTGCGCATCAATTTGAAGTCATTAACGCAAATGTCATTTTAGTGCATGGCGATATCAACGAAACCGAAGAAGAAGCCTGGGCGCCAGATAACGGTTTAGAGCGGACCTTTTACACATCAATCGCGACCATAATTACGACAATCGGATACTCGTTGATGTTGCTTGCAGCGATGTTCCTCGCAAAGGGTAAGATTTCACCTCGATCAGGCTTAATATGGGGGCTGGCGGGTTTTACCGCTACAGGATTAGCACCGAGCTTGGGTTTAAGCCCGGAGCTTCCGGGCGCAGCCGCCGCAGATTTAACAGCCCGGCAGATGTGGTGGGGTGGCACCGTTGTCGCAACGGCGGTAGGGCTTTGGCTTGTACTCCGCGTTTCTAAAATTTGGGCAATTATTCTTGGCATTTGTGTTATCGGATTGCCGCATTTAATCGGCGCACCTCAACCAGTGATGCTAACCAGTGAAGTTCCCTCAGAACTGGCAGCGCATTTCGCGTCAAGCTCGCTTGTCCTGCATGCTATTGCTTGGGTGTTCGCCGGATGTGCCGTAGGCTTTGTTTGGCAACGGCAAGAGAAAGCTGCCGAGGGTTGATGTCTTCACCAGATGCTCAAAATAATAAAGTTCCTGAAGTGGTTGGCCGCAATAACCCTTTTGCAATGGTTACGGTTTTCGTTTGCACGAGCTGTGGCTTAATAGAGGGTGCCGAAGATCAGAGCAATTCCGATGGCAGGCGTCTGCATAATGATCTAAAGGCTCTTGCGGCAACGCAGCCTCATATTAGTATCCAATCTGTAGACTGTCTGGCTGTTTGTGATAAATCCGTTACCATCGCATTTACTAGCCCCCAGAAATGGACCTATGTAATTGGTGGTGTTGATGCGGAGGGAGATAGCGAAGGCATACTGTCCGTAGCCCATAGCATCTTGAAATCAGAGAGCGGAGTTCCTGCAATGATCGATCGGCCCCCGTTTTTCCGAAAAGGCGTAATCTCGCGATTGCCGCCAGTGCCTTTCCGATAGCGCGATAGCTAATCAACTATATAAAAGTAATAAACCACAGGTTAGAAGTTCGGATAACAGTGTGCTTTGATTGCATTATACGCCAACAGCTTCGTGAAATGATGGTTAGAATACCTTGACTTCTTGTTGATAAGGTCTACATAGCGCGTACGTGTTGCATTTGTTCTGACTTGCCTAGATGACCGGTACGCCGATTAGCTTCGTTATCCGCTGACAATGTGATCGTTAAAAGACCCCGCTTTTGCATGGTGCGAGGCGAGGAGTTCACGTTGCTATTGAAGGATTAAGATAATGGCTACTGGTACAGTAAAATGGTTCAACCCAACAAAAGGTTTTGGTTTCATTGAGCCTGAAGACGGATCAAACGACGCTTTCGTTCACATTTCAGCCGTAGAACGCGCTGGTTTGAGCACATTGAATGAAGGCCAAAAAGTTTCTTACGAACTTGAAGCTGGCAAAAACGGCAAATCATCTGCCGAAAACTTGTCAGTCGTCGACTAAAGACGAAACGCGCCGCTTCCAATTCGTTGGAAGCGGCTGCTTTGCTTGCGCAAAGAAAATCTAAATTTCCCCCAGAATAAATAACGGTTGGTGTTGTTTTTGATCGCAATCAAAAAACGCTCAAAAAATTCCATAACTTCTGCACCACCTTCGAACTTTTTCCTGTTCCTTTACGCGACTAAATGACGTTATTATAGGTGCTGAAAGGGATTCTTGGCGTTTGGTCAAAAGACTTGCTTTTGTCAGAAAGTTAAATGGCAATTCAATTAGAGAAATGTTGCCCTTGTACAATGACTTCGCATCCTAAGAAAATTTTATAGCTCAGTAATTCGATAGGTGCAGCGCCGCGCTCCTGCTAAAATATGATCTTCCCTGGTAACGAGTGCATCATGCCCGATTATTTCTTGAAATATTTCCAACTCGTTTTTACAAAGACCAGCACAGGCTTTGGCCGCAGAACAAATTGGGCAATGGTTTTCGATTAGAAGCCAACTAGAACCATCTTGTAGTGCTTCTGCCATATAGCCCTCATCCGTCCGAATTTTGGCCAGTGCTTTTATGCGGCCTTCGAGAGTCGTCGTGCGTTTCAGTCGAATGAGATAGTCTGATTTTTGCCGTGCGCCATGGGCTTCTACGATTTTATCGAGACCCTGATTGCCGAAAAGCTCACCCATGGTATTAATCAAGTCCACAGCCAAAGTTTGATGGGCGTCCGGAAAAATACGGTTTGCATCTTCCGTGATGCCCCATATTTTGAGTGGACGCCCGCGTCCCACGGATTGGTTTTCTGAGGAAACCAGTCCTTCGTTTTCCATATCGTAGAGATGAAGTCTGATAGCCATGGGCGTCACGGTAAACTGTTCTGCAAGCGTATGTGCTGATTGCGGACCATTCCGCTTCAGGCTGTCTAATATCATACTTCGACGCGCTGTGTTATCGGGGCTGTTTTTCACCATTTCTTTTTATAAATTATTTGCTTTATAAATTCAAGCTATTATATAAAGAAAATACTTTCTAAAATGGAGATATTTTATGATTAAATTCGAACATGCAAATCTGGTTGTGTCCGATTTAGACCGAACCCTGGTTTTTTTACAGGCCGCGTTCCCCGATTGGGAAGTTCGCGGTAAGGGATCCAATGATTGGTATGGTAAGCCGAGAAACTGGCTGCATTTTGGTACGGCCGATAATTACATAACGCTCAATGATCACGGGGAGGGTACGAATCGTAACCTCAAAGGGCACAGTACTGGACTAGCCCATCTGGGCTTTGCTGTTGATGATCTGGAAAGCCTGATAAACCGCCTAGATAAATCTGGTTTTCAACCGCATCTACAAGGAGATGATAATCAGTTTCGGCGCAACGCGTATTTTTTGGATCCGGCGGGATTCGAATTTGAATTCGTACAGTATTTCAGCGACATCGCCACTGAGAGAAATATGTATAGCTAGTCGCGCTTTCGACTGAGATAATTCGTGCGGCGGATTTGCGTTGGACAGGCCGCCGTTTGACGCCCATCTCTTAATATGGAATTTCGGCACTTCGTGACAGTAATCCAAATTCGCATCTTTTCCGTATAAGCTTTGATAATCCAATTTTTATTTGTCAGATACTTCCATGTATGGCCTGCGCCCAAGTACTTATTTTTTGATTCTATTGCCTTCTTTGGCATTGATTGACCTGGCATTTACTCTTCTTTATGCCGGTTTATCGGGAAATTGGAATGTTCTCGGTCAAGCAACTCTTTTGAATCTTATAATTCTGGGCGGCCTAAACGTCATTGTCGGCCGTATCTTGATCAATCCAGTTCGGCTTGCTGAAGAGAACCAGATTATTTCTAAAAAGAAATTGACGCGGCGGCTGAGGAATCTACCTCGGTTAGCATGTCTGTGGGTATTTTGCCTTACCTTGTTCTTCGTTGGATTGAATTTTTCCTTCGGGACCTTTCTTCTTCCAAAAAATGGTGATTTGGAAGTGCCCAACCAAAAGCTGCTGGCAGCAATAGGTTGGTTTTCCTTTGTTTATGCCTGTCAGTTTTCTTTATTTGCCTACTTTATCGGAATGGATACCGCGGCATACGCGCGTAAGTGGTTGCTGAAGCGCCATAGCCTGGTCCTTCGATCACAACGGAGATCATTCGCGGTGCGAGTCATATTTGGCATGATTATTATTACGTTTCTTCCTGCTTCAATTATCGTTCTGGACGCGTTGTATTTTGTCGATGTACGTGCGTTACAAGGGCTAACCTTGGATCAAGCAATTATACTGGACGTCGCCGCGACGGTTATTACGGCTTGCCTTAGCGTTTTCTTTCTGACCCGATCTTTCACGCAACCACTCAAGCATTTGCAAAATGCCATGGGAGGTATTTCAAATAATTTGGACACTGTGAAGGTCGCCGAAATGACGGACGATGAATTGGGTCAGTTGTCCAGGCAATTTAACAATATGGTCCGAGAGTTAAGAGAGAAGGAGGCCATTCGTGGAACACTGCATAAATTCGTGAACCGGGATGTTGCCAATCTTCTGATCTCGACCGATATGAACGATCCTCGCTTATCTGGCGAACTGCGAATGGCTACTGTATTATTCACGGATTTAGTCGGATTTACTCGGCTCTCTGAATCCATAGAGCCTGTTCAACTCATTGGTATTCTCAATGAATATTTCGATACCGTTTCAAAAACCGTCCGGAAACATGAAGGGCTTGTGTTGAACTATAGCGGTGACTCTGTTTACGCCATTTTCAATGTACCTAAAGAAGATCCTGATCACGCTGAAAATGCTGTCCGGTGTGCTTTAGAACTGGATGAAATATTGAAGGTAACCGGTTTTTCAAACGATATCTATTTACCGACCCGTATTGGAATCAATAGCGGATCCGTAGTTGCGGGCCTTGTTGGTACCGATCATCGACTGGAATATTCTGCCTATGGTGATGTGGTAAATGTGGCGTCGCGCCTGGAAGCCATGAATAAAGATCTTGGAACAACGATATTAGCCAGTGGTGCAACCTGCGCTCTTGCCTCCAATTTGACGGATGCAGGCGTTGTTTTTACCTCAAAAGGAGCAAAATCGGTGCGCGGCAAAACTAACAAAATTGATGTTTATGAAATATCGGATGTTTAAAAATTGAATAGCACCTATTGCACCAATCACCGTATATTTTTATTGACATGTTGAGTACACTCCTAAGATTAGAGCTTTAATCTGGCAGTAACTTGCCCTAAGTATTCTAGGTCTTCCATTATGATGTTAATGTTGCGTTTTCTTGGGAAGCATTCTGCCATCATCTTGGCCGCCGGTGTCGTCGTCGCTTTCTTTTTACCGGAACTTGACACTTATCTGATGCCGGCTTTCCCCGTGCTTGTATCTGCTTTGCTTGGGATCGCGTTTTTACGCGTTGATTTTGCCCCCGTCGTGGCGCAGTTGAAGAAACCCAAACTTCTCTTAAGCGTTCTTGGGGCAATGTTTATTTTGTCCCCATTAGTTATGATGGGAATCGTATTAGTCACATCGCCGCCGCCGGATATTGCTCTAGCACTTATGATGTTTGCTTGCGCACCACCGCTTGCGTCAACAACCAACATTGCCTTGATGATCGGCATGGACAGCGCAATCTGTCTTAACGTTACAGTAGTCGGCGCTCTTCTACTTCCCTTTATTGCTCCGCCAATACTCACATTATCTGCAGGGTTCGACATCGATCTTGATGCCTGGACAATTTTTATCAAACTAGTTTATATCGTTGGCGGGGCACTGATTGTCAGCAGTATTCTTAGGTACACCTTGGGTGTTGATCGAATTCGCCGGAACGGTGTGATATTTGATGGCATTACAACAATTTTGCTACTTGCCTTTTTGATGGCAGTTATGGGCCCCGGCAGCGCTGTTCTAATCAAAGAGCCTAGCGTCGCTATCATGGTTTGTCTCATTGCCTTGGCAGCGAATTTTGGAACAAACATTGTATTTGCTTTTGTGGCGGAATTTTTGCATTCAGGTAAGTTTAGGAAACCGGAAAAAATGCCAGCGAGTATTGGCTTGTTGGCGGGCAACCGTAACTTTGCGTTGATGGTACCGGCTCTGCCTGCAGATGTTTTCGCAGGAGTGGTGGTTTTTCTGGCTTTTTATCAGGTGCCAATTTACCTGACTCCATTACTCGAAAGATGGATTTTTAAGGAGTTTCGCAAGAGTCCAGCGCCGAAAATATAATATGTATCAGTAATTGTATAATCAACGTGGATAGATGAGAGAAGAATATTAAATGTTGAGAACAGGGATCATCGCCGGCGGCGGAATTGGGGGGCTGGCGACGGCGTTGGGACTTGCGCAAAAAGGCATAAACTCAATCGTTCTGGAGCGAGCATCTCGATTTGGTGAAATTGGTGCCGGTATCCAATTGGGCCCCAATGCTTTTCATGCGTTTGATTATCTTGGGATTGGAGATCAAGCAAGATCGCAGGCTGTATATATCGATAAATTGCGCTTAATGGATGCAGTTTCGGCGGAGGAAATAACACATATACCGCTTGGTGAAGATTTTCGTGCCTTTTTTGGCAACCCTTACGCTGTCGTCCATCGTGCTGACTTACACATGGTTCTTTTGAAGGCTTGCGAGGAGAGTGAACTGGTCCAATTGCGCACAGCCCAAAATGTTCAGTCATACGAAAATATATCAGATCATGTTCGCGTTAGCATAGAAGGAGAGCACGACGTCGAAGGTGATTTTTTAATTGCTGCAGATGGCTTGTGGTCTAAAATTCGTGGGCAACTCGTTGGTGATGGGAATCCGGTTGTCTCGGGACATACTACGTATCGTTCCGTTATTCCGTTTGATCATATGCCGGAAGATTTGAGGTGGAATGCGGCGACGCTCTGGGCTGGTCCCAAATGTCACATAGTGCACTACCCGCTTACCGGCTGGAAGTATTTCAATCTGGTTGTGACTTATCATAATGATGCACCTGATCCGGTGGCTGGAAAACCCGTGGCAAAGGAGGAAGTACGTCAGGGATTTGAGCATATTCATCCTAAAGCCCGGCAAATTATAGAGCACGGGGACGATTGGAAGCTTTGGGTTCTGTGTGACCGAGAACCAATTGATCAGTGGCGTGATGGCAATGTCGCTTTGCTGGGGGATGCAGCGCATCCTATGTTGCAATATTTTGCACAAGGTGCCTGTATGGCGCTGGAAGATGCTGTTTGTCTGGCTCATATGATGGATAACAACGCCACAACAAGCGAAGCGCTTGCAGCCTATGAGGCACAGCGTGTCGCTCGTACAGCCCGTGTTCAAATAAGTTCACGTTTGATCGGTGAATATATTTACCATCCCGACGGGGCAAAAGCTAAGGTTCGAGACCAAGTCTTACAATCATGGCGTCCGGAAGAATATTATCAGCGTCTTGACTGGATTTATGGAAAAACCGGGCTGGGCTAGAGGATAAATAATGACCAATAAAGATAAGCCCGCTTTGACGACTGAAAGAGAGCGGTTCTACGAGAAAATTGATAAGGAGCATCTGGCACCGCTTTGGACTGTCTTATCTGACCTTGTAACACCGGAGCCCAGCAGTGCCTGCGTCCCTCATCTTTGGCAATATGGACCTTTGAAACGCTATTTGTTGGAATCGGGGGGATTGATTACGGCAAAAGAGGCGGAGAGAAGAGTACTTGTCCTGGAAAATCCTGGGCTGCGCGGAACCAGCAAAATAACGACTTCGCTGTATGCCGGACTGCAACTGGTACTGCCTGGTGAGATTGCGCCAGCACATCGACACACTCAGTCCGCATTACGTTTCGTAATGGATGGTGCGAACGGACATACCACCGTTGACGGCGAAAAGACGATTATGAATTTTGGAGATTTCGTGATTACGCCACCTATGGCGTGGCATGATCATGGTAACCAAAGTGAAGAGCCAATGGTTTGGTTAGATGGTCTTGATATTCCTATGGTGTCTTTGTACGACGCTTCTTTTGCGGAAACATTTGACCAAGACGCGCAACCCTTGAGCAAGGGGACAGGGGACTCATCAGCTCGATTTGGGGCGAATATGCTGCCGGTGGATTTTAATGCAACCGGTTTAGCGTCTCCGATTTTTAATTATCCCTATGCGCGAAGTCGGGAAAGCCTTGATGTCATGAGGCGGCAAGAGGAATGGGATCCTTGCCACGGGCTCAAATTGCGATATATCAATCCGGTGGATGGCGGCTTCGCCATGCCGACCATCGGAACCTATTTGCAACTCTTACCCAAGGGTTTTTCCACAGCGCCGTACCGGTCAACTGACGCGACAATATTCGTTGTGACGGAAGGACGTGGATTAACGATTATCGATGGTCAGAAATTTGACTGGGGACCGAAGGATATATTTGTTGTTCCCAGTTGGAAATGGGTCACTCATGTTGTTAGTGACGATGCGGTACTGTTTAGTTTTTCGGATCGTGCCGCACAGCAAAAATTAGGATACTGGCGTGAAGATCGTCAGCATAATTAACTGATAGAGGAAAAAATATGAGTATTGAACGTATAGGCGTCGGATCCCGGATGAGCCAGGCTGTTATTCATGGGAGCACGGTTTATCTCGCTGGACAAGTTGGCATTGCAGGAGAGAGTGTCACGGCGCAAACCGAAGTTGTCTTGAGCAAGATAGATAGCTTGCTTGATAAAGCAGGCACAGATAAATCAAAGCTATTGCAAGCTACAATCTGGCTTAAAGACATGAAGGACTTTGCGGAAATGAATGCAGTCTGGGATGCCTGGATTGATCCCGTAAACCCGCCGACCCGGGCATGCGGTGAAAGTGCGCTCGCGACACCCGATTACACAGTCGAGATTATTGTTGTTGCGGCAAACTAAGAACCATATCTAAATGCTGGGGAACCTAGTTCCTCAGCGTTTTTCCAGTATCAAGCATGCTGACAATTCTGGCTTGAGTTTCTGGAGTTTTTGCGAGGGTTAGAAAAGCTCTGCGTTCGGCATCAAACAAATCTTGCTCGCTTGCTTGAGTGCCGGCTTCGCATTTGCCACCTGTGACGATGCGACCAATTTCAGTACCTACCGTTACATCATGGGCCATTACCATACCTTTATCTTTTGCCGTATTAAGCCAGTCCTGCATCTTATCAAAGGATGCTTTGCCCGCGAGAGAAAGTGGTGCGCGCGGCGCTGCTTTCTTGACGTTTGGCAACGCGGCGAGGGCAGAGCTTAGCAATCTATCCCGGTTCATCAGAAATTCGTCGCCTGTTCTTAACATCGCTTGCTGTTTCGCGAGGACGGGTGAAGTGGCCGTGCGCCCCATCCCAATGTTCATAAAGGCATTCCAGGCTGCTTTCTCCATGTTTTCAGTTTTTTCATGCCACCGATAAAGATTTTCCTTGCAGCCGCCGCCGCCTGGGACAACACCAACAAGAGACTCCACCAAACCCATCACCGAATTTGCGTGACAAATAACATGATCGGCATGCAGAACGACCTCAAATCCACCACCGATGGACAATCCTGAAGGGGCAGCGATGACAGGAAGTGGGCAGTCCCGCATTGACAGGACTACCTGCTGAAAATCTTGATCAAGAAACTGATCGAGTCCGTCATAATCTTCTCTTTCAAAAAACGCTCTGACACCACCGAGATTCACACCACAGGAAAAATGCTGTGCATCATTATGTACAATTATCCCGCTAAGGCCGTGTTTAGGCGCTTGCGTGATGGCATCTCTCAAAATGTGCATGGAATTGCCGTCCAACGCGTTCGCCTTGCTGTGGAATTCAACCACGGCCGCACCTTCATATTCGAACCAGCTGGCTGATGCATTCTTGTTTACTGGAATGAGGGTTTGGCGAACTTCTGAAAAGCGTAAGACGCCATCGGCTCTAATTAACGGATGAAATGCACCATCTTCCCACTTATTCTGAAGGACAGTATTGTCGACAGTGTAGAAACTTGATCCTCGAGTTTTCTGAAGAAAGGGCGGAACTTCCGATCCTTCCAATTCTAGTCGATCTATGAAGCGATCAACACCAATCTGGTCAATAAGTTCAAACGGCCCGTGTATCCAGTTATAGCCTAGCTTCATGGCATCATCGATTGGAACCGGATCGTCCCCAATCTCTGGGACCAGAGATGCTGCATAACAAAGAGATTGTGATAAAACACGCCATGCATATTCACCATATTGGCTATTGTCGTTAAACAGTTCGATAACGCCATTGCGTTCGGCACGCGCTGCTAGGGGTAAATCCAGTCTTTCAAAAGCAACGTAATCTTCACTGTTGAGATCGAGGACTTCCCGTTCACCATCTTTTTCGCGATAGAACCCTTGTCCTGATTTATTGCCTTTTCGGCCGTCCGCAATCATTTTCGTCATTAATGGAAGAGGGCGACCATATTTGTGAAATGCATCATGAGCCGGTAAAATGTTAACGAGGCTTTGCGCCACATCGGCCATCAAATCGATACCGATCAGATCGTAGAGACCAAATACACCTGTTTTCGGGATCCCCATAGGGCGCGAGAAAAGTGCATCGGCTTCCGTTGGGGAAAGCCCCATATCAAAGGCAGTATGTAAGGCGCACTGAATGGCAAAAACACCAACACGATTTCCGAGAAAGCCTGGTGTATCCGCACATATGACGACACCTTTGCCAAGTTGTTGCTCGCAGAATGTATCAAACATTTGCACTATATCGTCACGCGTATGTTCACCACGCACCAGCTCTAAAAGGCGCATAAAGCGCACTGGATTAAAGAAATGTGTAATGGCAAAGCGTTCTGCGAAGGATTGCGGTAAGCCTTCTGTTAGCAACCTGATAGGGATTGTTGACGTGTTAGATGTTACAATAACGTCGTCACTACATGTCTTGTTAAGTTGTCTGTACAGGTCTTGTTTGATATCCAGGCGCTCAACAATGGCCTCAGCCACCCAATCGCAATCCGCCAGTTTATGAAAATCATCGCGTGTGTTGCCAATCTCAATACGATTACCCGCTTCATCACTCATCAGTCCAGGGGACGCCGGATCTCGCAAACGCTCCATTCCTCGTTCGGATAATGCATTGACAGACGAACCTTCACTTGGCAAATCGAGCAAGAGCACATCGATACCAGCATTTGCGACTTGTCCAGCAATGCCTGATCCCATCGTGCCGGCACCGATGACGGCTACCTTTCTTATTTTTTTCGTCACGCTTGTTTTTCCTCAAGTGATTGGATAAAAGTTCCCATGGCCTCAAGGCATTGGGCGGGTGCTTCAACCGGCAGCATATGCCCCGCATTCTCTATGATTGTTGCTGTGACCCCTAAGTCCGCAGCAAGAGCCAATCCAGATTTAACGGGCGTCATTTTATCTTCCGCCGCAAGAATAACGTGAGTTGGGCATTTAATTTCTTTAGATCGTTGAGCCCCGAGCGAATAGTTACTGCAAGCGATGAGATCTTTTGCGAGAGGATTTTTAGACATGATTTGACGGCCGACTGCAATAGGCTGTTGGCCTGGGACGGGGCTCATGCCCATTTGTGTACGTTGCCCGAAACCCCATTGTAGCATCATCCCTGCAGCAGTATCAGGAGATTTTTGAGCAGTTTCGATGAGTGCAGGATTTACGGGAATAGCGGCCGCTGTTGCGACGGCGGTAATTGATTGCAAGCGGTTGCCCAATCCTGTGGCAGCTTCTAAAGCGATGAGAAAACCTTGCGAATGCCCGACCAGATGCACGTACTCAGCGCCAGCGGCGTCAACTATCTTCGTCAACCAGTTGCCCATTGCTTCAACACTATCAAGAGGCTCTCCAGACGACAAACTATGGCCCGGTAGATCGGGAGCTAAAACGGAATAGCCGTGAAAGGCAAAATATCGAGTTTGCAGTGCCCATGCCCTGTGATCCATACCGGCACCGTGAAGAAATACAATTGTTGGCTTGTTCGCATCGAACTCAACGCCACCGGTCGCGACGAAAATTTCCTGATTATCAACTGTTAAATACATGGCTTAATTTTCCGCCTTCGCCGCGACTTTCGCTGCGGCTTTTATGCCTAAGGCAAAATCAGCCTTAATATCTTTGAATGTCTCGATGCCAACAGACACTCGGATCATGTCCGGGCTTAATCCGCCGGCGCGCATGGCGTCATCATCCAGACGTGAATGTGTCGTACTCGCCGGATGCAGGACCAATGTCCGGGCGTCGCCAACATTAGCTAGATGAGAGGAGATTTTGACATTTTCAATAAACGCGGCGCCAGCATCGCGACCGCCTTTTAAGCCAAAACATAGCATGGATCCCGCACCCTCTGGGAATAGTTGTTTCGCAAGACCATGAGTAGTGCTTCCCTCTAGATCTGGATGGTTAACCCAGGCAACAGCTTCCTGTTCGGCCAGCCATTGGGAAAGAGCATGCGCATTAGCAACATGTTGTTTCATGCGTAAGCTGAGCGTTTCTAGTCCTTGTAGAAAGAGGAACGCGGAATTTGGACTCATGGACGGGCCTATATTCAGCATGGTTTCGACGCGTATCCGCATGGAAAGGGCAGAGGGTCCGAACTCGTCCCAAAAGCGAATACCATGATAGGGTTCAAACGGCTCTGTCATAGTGGGGAAACGACCACTTGCCTTCCAATCAAAGCTCCCCCCGTCGATGACAGCGCCGCCAATTGCAACGCCATGCCCTCCAATCCATTTCGTGACGGAGTGAATGATAACATCTGCACCATGATCGAAGGGGTGGCAAAGGGCTGGTGTTGCGAATGTTGCGTCAACTATGAGGGGGATACCGGCGGTATGGGCAACCGCGGAAATCATAGGAAGGTTCGAAACCTCTAGGCCTGGATTACCGATGGATTCACAGAAAACCATCTTCGTATTTTCTTGTATCGCAGCCTCAAGTGCTTCCTGGTCGTTAATTGAAACGAATGTACAATCTATGCCAAATCGTTTCAGAGTATTTTGGAAAAGCGTTACACTAGATCCATAAATCTGCGATGCACTGACAATATGATCACCGGCAGAGCAGAGACTCACAACTGTCGCAAATATAGCGCTCATACCCGAAGCGGTACAAACGGCGCCGACACCGCCTTCTAAAGCAGCTAATCTCTGCTCCAATGTCGCTACTGTTGGATTGGTTAAACGGCTATAGATGTGACCTCCTTTTTCAAGATTGAAGAGTGCCGAACCCTCATCGACACTGTCAAAAACATAGGAGGTTGTTTGATAAATTGGCACGGCACGGGCGCCATGTTCGGCTTCTGGCTGATAACCGCTATGCAATGCGATTGTATCTGGACCCAAAAATGAAGATTTGGTCATTAATTATCCTTTTAAGCCGAGTGCCTCAAAATCAAACGGTAGTTTCGCTACTCGAGCTTGTTTGAGCCCTTCACTACTAAGGACATGAACATGTGTTTGTGAAGAAATAGCGGATAAATCGCATAACGCAAAGGCTAATTGTGATTGGTAACGAGGCGACCAAACCAATGAGGTGATTTCTCCGATCACAGATTCATCCTGATAAATGAAATTGTCCAGGAAATCGATCGGCTGATTGACGACAATGCCAACAAGTTTCTTTTTTGAATATCGAGTGCGCAGGGCATTGATACTGAGGCTGTCAATATCAGCATCTAGGCTGACATACTGGTCGAGGCCGACTTCAAACGGCGTCGTTTCAAACCCCATATCACTTCCGAAAGAAAGCAGACCACTTTCCATTCGTTCGATTTGATTTGGGCAGCCGGGGCCAACATTCAAATCTTCACCAACCCGGAAAAGCTCGTCCCAAAGGTCACGACCGAGAGCGGCGTCATTTACATAGATTTCAAAACCGCCTTGTTTACTCCAGCCGGAGCGGGCAACCAACATATCCGTGCCTTTGAAGGAAAGCATTTTATAGCGGAAAAAACGAATATCATGCACGTCGCTGCCAAATATCCTTGCTGTCAATTCCTCCGCTTTAGGACCCTGAATACCAAGTGGCCAAACATCTGGTTCAGAAATTTGTACGTTTAGTCCCAAGCCGGCCGCCAATCCTTTAGCCCAAAGAATGACATCTGTGTCGGCAATGGAAAGCCACCAGAGATCATCGTTATGCTTGATAGCGATAGGATCATTGATCATTCCACCGGTTTCATCACAAAGCGGAACATAAAAACACATACCAGTTTTTGCTTTAGAGAGGTCTCTTGGTGTCATCTTTTGCACTAGTTTTTGCGCATCTGGTCCCGCGATTTCGACTTGACGTTCACAAGACACGTCCCAAACTTGTACATGTTCACATAAATGCTGGTAATCTTCTTCCAAACTCCGAAAGACAGTTGGCAGCAGCATATGGTTGTAAACAGTATAGTCTTTTACCCCGCAGGCTTCGACACGGCTTGTAAATGGAGTTGAACGGAGTCGCTTGGACGTTGTGATATGTGTCGCCATCGTAGCCTCACTTCATTAGAGCATAGTTGGAGCGAGCCCTTAAGGCACTCGTTTTACTTTCAGTGAGTTTTCATCTGTTTTTTGCCATAAGGATATCATGAGACCGACGGCCACGAATACAGATCCGACGACATCCTGAATTGTCAAAGGCTGCGCTATGAATATTGCCCCGAACACCGCAGCACTTACGGGGCTAAGGCCCATAAATACCGTTACATTTGACGGAAACGTATGAGTTAGAGCATATAACCAAGTAAAATACCCAATGGCGCTGCAAATACCGATAAAAAGGAACGCCAACCATATAGAGGCATCAAAGCCGACTAGATTATCTAGAATTCCCTCGTAAATCGCTAGACCGAAGAGAAAGAGGACAGATGCCGTCATCGCCATAATACTTATTTGTAACGTGGGGTAGCGCTGTAAATAGGGTTTATAGAAAACAGAGCAAATTGCTCCTGTAAAGGCACTCAAGAAGGCAGCCCCGATCCCAAGCCAACCCTTAGATCCAAGTTCGACCGTGATCGCAGTACTTCCGACGGCAATTGAGACGCCAATAATGGTAATTACGATGCCAATTATCTTGCGCATTGTGAAACCTTCCTGACCTAGCGCAACTGCAATTAACATCGTGAGGAGAGGCAGTGTCGCAAAGATCAGAACAGCTAACCCGACCTCAATATGGATAATCGAAAAATTAAGCAGAACTATCAAAATAGCAAATTGAAAAATTCCAAGCAACGCAATGGGTGCATAGTCTCTGGGTCGGACCTTACGCCACC
This sequence comes from Sneathiella sp., assembly GCF_036960985.1. Taxonomy (NCBI): domain Bacteria; kingdom Pseudomonadati; phylum Pseudomonadota; class Alphaproteobacteria; order Sneathiellales; family Sneathiellaceae; genus Sneathiella; species Sneathiella sp. The sequence goes on from NZ_JBALWD010000007.1 coordinate 71,656, forward strand.
TGCCAGCAGTGGCCAGTGGCAGTAAAAGTAAAACGCCAATAAAGTAGCGCATAAACGCAATTGTTGCCGGCCCGACATTCTGCGCAATCGAGCCAGTCGCCACCAGTGCAATACCCACTATAAAAGCACTTATAGCTGCTGCCGTCAGTGCCATGCTTCGTTGTGTCACAACGTGAGATCCCAAGTCTGACCGGTGAGTTCTTGACCGAAACTGAGATGCTTTTCTTCATGGACCAATTGGAAACCGGCTTCGATATAAAGTTTGATCGCCGCAGTGAGAATGTCGTTCGTCCACAAAGTAACCTTCTTATATCCCGCTTGGCGGGCGAAGCTCAGGCATGTGCTGATTAATTGTCGTCCGACACCATCGCCTCGGGCGTCAGCACTGACATAGAGCATTCTGAGTTTAGCCGTGTCGTCGTCCTTTCGGACCAGAAAAATTGATCCGAGAATTTGGCCATCCTTTTCAGCAATCCAGCAATGTTCTGTTTTTGGGTCATGTTTTTCTAGAAACCTTCCGGCAATTTGCGCAACCATCGCTTCAAACGTAGCGTCAAAATCGTACTCTTCAGCGTAGAATTTTCCATGCGAGTGAATAATCCAACCAATATCCCCTGGCCGATGAGAACGGATATGGAAGACATTTGGCGCAACGGGTTCATCACTTAAAATTGTCAAAATGGATCTCATTGAACGAAGCAATTCTTTTCTTTGCTGATCAGATAAACCAGAAAGAATAGTGTCAACTTCCTGTTGCGAAGATTTAAGGTATGGGATGAAAGTAGCGCGACCTAAATTGGTCAACGAGAGGATAGTTTTACGCCTGTCCAACGTACTTGGTTTCGTAGTAATTAGTTTTTTAGTACTAAATTTTTTTATAATTCGGCTCAAATAGGCAGCATCTAGCGACAAATCTTTTTTCAACATTGCCGCCGTTAAACTCTCTCCTGCATATAGTTCATAAAGGATACGCATTTCAGTAAGCGTAAAGTCACTGTTTAGCAGGCTCTCATTAAGGGCTCCAACATGCCGCGTGTAGAATCTGTTGAAGTGTCGAATTGCATCAATATCTGATATGGAATTTTTCATTGTCTACTCCTGTATCAGGATTAATCTAGTAATTTAGTGGACTGAGTCAATTAAATTACTAAACTGCCTTAATCTGGTAAGATGAAAGGCTTCAAGCCTTTTAGAAAATTTCCTATAAAATCTTGCATCAAAAGAGAACGCGGATGATATTTGGGATAAAGGATATCGAGGCGAAAAGGTAATTCCGGTTCGAAAGGGCGAGTTACTAGGCCTTTGCCGATATACTCCGCCGCGTCTATAGAGCTGACGATTGCAACTCCTGTACCTTGTTCAGCCAAAATACAGGCGGTAGCGAACTGTCGTACCTCGACACGTTGATTGAGAATGACGCCAGCGGAATCAAATGCGGATTTTATAGCGCGGTAAAAGCGATTTTCGCGATCCTGAATAATCATGGGTACATTATCAAGATCACGGACAGTGATGACGGGTTTTCTAGCCAGTGGATGCTTCGAGGAAAGAGCACAGACGCTACGAATGTTATAGGAATCATGGTTGACAGCGTCATGCCCCTCAAACTCGTCAGCTATACCAATGTCATATTGCTGTGCCGCGATCCATTCCCTTACCCTGTCCGAACTACGCGTTTGTATTGACATCGTTACATCCGGTCTGTTTTCCAAAAACTCTGAAACCACCCGAGGGAGCAATGATGTCGCAAAACCTGGGAGACAGGCTATTCTCAAATGGCCTGCCTTTTGATTGCGAATATCGGCTGCCAATTGGGAGATATGTTCAAGGTTTGCGATTGCACGGTCAACTTCGGCGAACAAAAAATCGGCTTCGGCTGTTGGGTGCAGACGGCCTTGACGGCGATCGAAAAGGGGCAATTCTAAGGCTGATTCCAAACTTGCAATTAAACGGCTGACTGCTGGTTGTGAAATGCTCAACATACTGGCGGCCGGTGTAACACCACCGGAAATGATAACTGCCCTAAACGCCTCTAGTTGTCGCAACCGATTCATTACAAAATACCCAAAACTTCTTCGCCTTCCATAACACCATGTTATAGAGTTATTCCTTTGATTTATCATAAACTCCCAAAAACGCCAAATTTATGAGATGATTTGCCCTCTATCATTAAACGGTCATTGAAGGGCTAACAAATACGGTTACCCTGAAAGAGGGGAAGGGTTGTCTCCGTCAGAAATAATTATATTCAAGCTTCGGATTTTCCCGGGGCTATTCAATCAACCTTAAGGGAAAGATTAATGTCGATATTCAAAAAACTTTTTGTCCCTGCTGTTCTTGCGGCAGTCGCAAGTAGCGCGGGCCTGGCATCCGCTGCCACGGAAGTACAGTGGTGGCATGCCATGGGCGGCGCCAATGGTGAACGCGTCAATAAAATTGCTGCGGATTTCAACGCGACACAATCCGATTACAAGGTTGTTCCTACTTTTAAAGGCAATTACACCGAAACAATGACAGCAGCGATCGCAGCGTTCCGCGCGAAGAAGCAGCCTCATATCGTGCAAGTATTCGAAGTCGGTACAGCGACGATGATGGCCGCCAAGGGCGCTGTCTATCCGGTTGAACAGATGATGAAAGATGCGGGCGAGCCTTTCGACAAATCTCAGTATCTGCCGGCCGTGATCAGCTACTATCAGACATCAGGTGGTGAACTCCTCTCTATGCCGTTCAACAGCTCGACGCCTGTTCTTTGGTATAATGCCGATGCCTTCAAAAAAGCTGGCGTTGCTTCCGTCCCAAAAACGTGGCCTGAAATGAAAACCGCCTCCGAAAAACTTGTTGCTGCTGGATATAAATGCGGCTTCTCTTTTGGATGGCAGTCTTGGGTTATGGTCGAAAACTTCAGCTCGTGGCATAATTTGCCAATGGGCACAGAGGAAAACGGTTTTACGGGAACCAACACAATCTTCGAATTTAACAATGATATCGTAAAGACTCATATGACGAATTTGCAGGACTGGTCTAAAGATAAGCTGTTTGTATATGGCGGCCGTCGTGGTGATAGCTTGTCCATGTTTACAAACGGTGAATGTGGAATGTGGATGAATTCCTCTGCTTACTATGGCTCAATTAAGAAACAGGCAAAATTTGAATTTGGCCAATCGATGCTTCCTTATTATCCAGAAGTTATTAAATCGCCTCAAAACTCTATCATTGGGGGAGCAACATTATGGGTTCTAAAAGGCAAAGAAGCAGATGAATATAAAGGTGTTGCTCAATTCATGAACTACTTGTCGTCACCAGAAGTACAAGCCTGGTGGCATCAGGAAACAGGTTATGTGCCGATTACCACGCCCGCGTATGAGCTTTCAAAGAAACAGGGTTTCTACAAATCAAACCCTGGTACGGATACGGCGATCAAACAGCTTAGCTTGAATACGCCGACACCAAACTCTCGTGGTATCCGTTTCGGTAACTTTGTTCAAATCCGAGACGTTATCAACGAAGAAATGGAAGCTATCTGGAGTGGCGACAAGACCGGTGCTGAAGGCATGGATGAAGCTGCAAAACGCGGCGATGTTCTGCTTCGGAAGTTTGAACGTGCGAACGGATCCTAACGTTCAATAAACTTCAATCTATCGTCCGTTGCGGCTTTGAAAGCCGCAACGGATTTTTAAAGGGGATCTTAGCTTTATGCTGAAGAATGTTCATTTTGGGCCTTCGGTATTGCCATTTTTACTAGTGGCGCCGCAGATAATCGTCACGATCGTCTTTTTTATCTGGCCTGCAGGTCAGGCTCTTTATCAATCGCTATTGATTCAGGACGCCTTCGGTTTGAAGACTGAGTTTGTCTGGTTTGAAAATTTTGTTACTCTGTTTGGTGAGGAGCAATATCGAAATTCCTTTGGCCGGACAATTGTATTTTCGACACTCGTCGCAATCCTTTCCATGTCCTTCGCGCTTTTGTTTGCAGTTCTTGCAGATCGAGTTATCAAGGGGTCCGGCACTTATAGAACCCTGCTTATCTGGCCCTATGCCGTCGCGCCTGTAACAGCGGGGGCGCTCTGGATTTTCATGTTTGACCCGACCTTGGGTATTGTCGCTTACGGCTTGTCGGCCATGGGCTATGACTGGAACCATAAATTAAACGGCGGCGAAGCCATGGCGCTCGTCGTTATGGCAGCGGCTTGGAAGCAGGTAGCGTATAATTTCCTCTTCTTCCTGGCAGGGTTGCAGTCGATCCCCAAATCACTCATAGAGGCGGCTGCCATTGATGGTGCCGGTCCGGTAAAACGGTTTCGGGATATTATTTTTCCGCTATTGTCACCCACCACCTTCTTCCTTCTGGTTATCAATATCGTCTACGCGTTTTTTGATACATTCGGTATCATCCACGTTATGACCGCTGGTGGCCCGGCAGGGGCGACAAATATTCTGGTTTACAAAGTGTTCAGCGATGGTTTCGTCGGGCTGGATCTTGGTGGGTCCGCAGCCCAATCTGTAGTGCTGATGTTTATCGTAATCTGTCTGACCGTAGTCCAGTTCAAATATGTAGAAAAGAAGGTGGCATACTAATGATAGAAAATCGGCCCCTTCTTACTATTTTCTCGCATCTGATACTGATTCTCGGTGTTGCGATGATCGCTTTTCCGATTTGGGTTACCTTCGTGGCGGCGACGCATACTGACATTCGTATGACGCAAATCCCATTGCCATTGCTGCCTGGTGGCTACTTCTTCGAAAATCTCGATTTGGCCCTTAATAAAGGCATGTCGGGGCAAAGCGGGCAAGGCGTCACTAGAATGTTGTGGAACAGTCTTGTGATGGCAATGATGATCGCTGTTGGAAAAATTGTGATTTCATTGCTGTCAGCCTTTGCCGTCGTTTATTTCCGCTTTCCCTTCCGGATGTTTTTCTTCTGGATGATCTTCATTACCCTGATGTTACCTGTGGAAGTACGAATTTTACCAACCTATGAGGTCGTGGCAAACCTTGGAATGCTGGACACTTATTGGGGCCTGTCCCTCCCACTTATTGCATCGGCAACAGCAACATTTATGTTCCGACAGGTATTTCTGACGATTCCGGACGAATTGCTGGAAGCCGCGCGCATAGACGGTGCCGGACCCATGAGGTTCTTCTGGGACATTCTAATCCCTATGTCTCGCACAAACATTGCAGCACTGTTTGTCATCCTGTTTATTTATGGCTGGAACCAATATTTATGGCCACTCCTGATCACGTCAGATAACGACATGTATACGGTGGTGATGGGTATTAAGCAGATGCTGGAAGCGGCAGAGCAGGCGCCGGAATGGAATGTTATCATGATGACAGCGCTATTGGCCATGATACCACCTGTTTGTGTCGTCGTATTTATGCAAACCCTCTTCGTCAAAGGTCTGACGGAAACCGAGAAATAAGATAAAGAAAGCGATATTATGGCACGCGTAATTCTTGAAGATGTTCGAAAAACCTATCCTAATGGATTTAAAGCGATCCATGGCGTGGATGTGGCTATCGAAGAGGGGGAATTTCTAGTTCTTGTCGGGCCATCGGGCTGCGGTAAATCTACCCTTCTTCGGATGATAGCAGGGCTTGAATCTGTGACAGAAGGATCCGTAAGTATTGGTGATCGGCGGGTAAATGATCTTGAGCCATCGGAACGGGATATCGCGATGGTTTTTCAGAATTATGCCCTCTATCCACATATGAGCGTATACAAGAACATGGCCTATGGCCTTAAAATCATGGGGCTGCCTAAAGAAGAAATTGAACAACGTGTTAAAAAAGCAGCCGATATTCTGGAGTTGACCGAAGAACAGCTGACCCGTAAACCAAAACAATTAAGTGGTGGGCAACGGCAGCGTGTCGCAATGGGTCGGGCAATTGTTCGGGAACCCAGCGTCTTTTTGTTTGATGAACCTTTGTCAAACCTCGATGCAAAGCTGCGGGTCCAAATGCGCCTTGAGATCAAGCAACTGCAGTCTGAACTTGGTATTACCAGCGTCTATGTCACGCATGATCAGGTTGAAGCAATGACCCTTGGTCACCGTTTGATGGTATTAAACGCGGGATATGTCGAGCAACTGGGAACGCCGATTGAGCTTTACCTACGACCTGCATCGTTATTCGTTGCTGGATTTATTGGATCGCCCAGCATGAATTTCGCGGACGCAAAAATAGATGCCGAAGGTAAGAATGTTACCATATCAGGTCAGGCTGCATTGCCGCTTGGAAATGGCGGAATGCCAAAGCATTCCGGCAAAGATGTAACGTTAGGCATCCGCCCGGAACATCTTGAGCTGGCTAGGGATGAGGTGGATGCCGTTCCGCTGATTGCATCAATGATAGAGCATCTTGGAGCGGACACCTTAATCCATGGCCATTTTGGGGAAAGTAAATCCACTCTGACCGTTCGCATTGAGGGAATTCAATATATTAATCCAGGGGACGCGCTACCTATCCGCGTATCACCGGATCATTTGCATTTGTTTGATCCGGCGACGGAAAAGCGTCTCGAGGATTAAGCAGTAATCGAGGCTATTTGGGCCATTTTCCGGCATAGGGTATCTTGAGCGCGCGTGCAACCAGTTCCAGGCGGTCCTGACCGTAGAACATGTCGCTATCGACAAAATAGGTCGGCGATCCGAAAACCGAACGTTCAATTGCTTCTTTCGTGTTGTCTGCATAAATTTTCTTCACTTCGCTGGTTCCCGCAGTTTCGAGTAAAGACTCTGGGTCTAAACCAACGGTATGACCTATTTTTATAAGATCTGCCCGATTATCAAGGTCATAATCATCTACCCAGTGAGCTCGCAACATTTCATGAGCTAATGTGTCGATATTTAGACCCTGCACCAATCCGGCAATCAACATACAATTAGAAAGTGTAATATCATTGCTGTGGTAAGTCGGTGTACCGTCCATAATTGGAATGTCTCGTTGTTCCGCCCACCGTTCGATTTCTCTGCCAAAATAGTAATTCATATGAGCTGGTGAACGCTTTCCAAACTGGGTTGGTCCCATAGCAGCAACGACAGCACGTAAATCTACTGGACGATGATCGATCTCACGTCCAGCGTCTGCAGCTATTTTGATGAAGGCGGCGGAGCCGATATATGCGAAGGCGGAGTAACCGGCGTAAAAATATTCGATTTTTGACATGAGGTGCTTTCTTTTTATTAAGTTTTGGCGCCAATTCGGAACTAGTTCAATAGTTTGTAAGCGTCCTGCGGACAGCATCTTGCCACCGGGCATAGGCATCCTCTTGCTGTTCGATTGACCACGAGGGCGTGAACTGTTTTTCACATTTCCAGGCCTTTGAAAAAGTTTCAGGGTCCGGGTAAAAGCCTATGTGCAAGCCAGCTAAGTAAGCGGCTCCCAAAGCTGTAGTTTCAGCAGAAACAGGACGATCAACCGGCGCACCTAGCATATCTGCTAGTCGTTGCATGGTCCAATTAGAGGCTACCATGCCGCCGTCGACGCGGAGCACAGTCTCCAGGTTTCCTGCATAATCTGCATGCATGGCGTTAAGCAAATCGCGGGTTTGGTAACAGACAGCTTCAAGAGCAGCTTTTGCGAATTCTCGCGGCCCAGTAGCTCGCGTTAAACCAAAAATTGCGCCGCGACATTCTGCATCCCAATGGGGAACACCCAGCCCGACGAAAGCCGGAACCATTATAACATTTTGAGTCGGATCTGCTTCCTCGGCGAATTCACCGGATTGTCCTGCATGGCTAATTATTTCCAAGCCATCTCGAAGCCACTGAACAGCAGCCCCGGCGACGAAAATGGATCCTTCGAGCGCATAAGTTGTCTTGCCGTCAAGCTGATAGGCAATCGTTGTTAAAAGTTTATGCTTAGATTTAACAGGTGTATCCCCGGTGTTTAACAATGCGAAACAACCCGTTCCATAGGTTGATTTCATCATTCCAGGATCGAAACAAGCTTGGCCAATTGTTGCGGCCTGTTGATCTCCAGCCACGCCCGTAATTTTAATGGCAGCTCCAAATAATTCAGGATCTAAAGCGCCAAATTCAGCTGCACTGTCTTTAACTTCCGGGAGTAACGATTTAGGAATACGCAATATTTCCAACAATTCATCGGACCAAGCACCCGCGTGAATATCATAAATCAGTGTGCGGCTAGCATTTGTGGCGTCCGTCGCATGTATTTTTCCGCCAGTCAGGCGCCACAGGAGAAAACTGTCAATTGTTCCAAAAGCAAGTTCTCCTTTTTCAGCCTGATCCCTAGCGCCATCTACATTATCCAAAATCCACGAGATTTTGGTGCCGGAAAAATAAGGATCTAACAACAGTCCTGTTTTCTCAGAAAAAGTTTCCTCTAACCCTTTTTGCTTAAGCTCATTACATAAATTTGCTGTCCGCCGATCTTGCCAAACAATCGCATTATATATGGGTTTACCTGTTGCACGGTTCCAAACCACCGTTGTTTCACGTTGGTTGGTGATACCAATGGCGGCTATGTCTTTGATGTCAATTTGGGCATTTGCTAACGCCTGCTTGCCGGTTTCCACAGTCGTCCGCCAAATATCCTCCGGGTCGTGTTCAACCCAACCGGAATTTGGATAATGTTGGGTGAATTCCTGTTGGCCAGTAGCAACTGATAAATAGTCTTTATCGAAAATTATGGCTCGGCTCGACGTGGTCCCTTGATCAAAGGCGAGAATATAACGTGACATTCAGGCACTTTCTTTTTTTCATGTTGAATTTTCTGGAGCGTATATTTTGCCATTGAATTTCATGAAGTGCTAGCTTGTTCTATGATATCTGACAAAATAGAAATGGGCAGCAAACCTCGATTAACAAAATTTACGCTGTCTTTTCCAGTAGAATAACGCCAGCGGCCGTGTTGGAAATTGGGATGTGGTAGTTTCGAGAAAGCTCCTTCACTTCTTTGCCAAGAGCTCCCCGCATGATCAGCCACATAATCATCTCAACGCCCTGTGGCCCTGCCAGTTCAGCAAGTTGATGATTGCTATATTGCAATAGCCATTCGGGCTCATTGGTTAGTTTTTCTAAAAACTCGGTGTCGAATGCGCGGTTCGTAAAACCTGCTCTTTCCCCATCCAATTGATGTGACAATCCGCCTGTACCTAGAATAACGACATCCAGATCTTCCCCATAACTTTCGACCGCTCGTCCGATGGCTTCGCCTAATCGCAGACATCTATTTGCTGTCGGAAAGGGAGATTGAACGACATTAACACATACAGGGATAACCTTAATCTGATCCGTAAGTTTTCGATCAGGCCACATCAACGACATTGGGACCGTAAACCCGTGATCAACTAACATTTCTTGGCAACTCGTAATGTCGAATTCGTCATTTACCAACGAATTTATGAGATGCCAGGACAGCGGAGGATGGCCCGGAAAGGGCTCCAGAGGTTTCAAGCCCCACCCTTCGTCAGAGTTTTGATACTCAGAAGCAGCGCCGATCGCAAATGTTGGCATTTTATCCAAAAAGAAATTGAGACCGTGATCATTGTAGACAAGGATTGCGACATCAGGCTTCTTTTCTTCTAGCCAGTCCCAAACAGGTTCGTAACCAGCGAAGAACGGTTTCCAATAGGGATCTTGCTGAAGGTTTTGCTCAATCGCATTGCCGATTGCCGGGACATGTGAACTTCCAATTCCGCCGAGTAGTCTCGCCATATTATTGCTCTCCTGCCGCAAGAAGTTTTGCTTTAAAATCGTCAAGCGAAACACCGGATTGCTGGGCGCCAATATCTTGCATGTTTAGTCCAAACATCCCAGTCAACTTTGCCAGATAGTAAATATTTCCGCCAAGTTTCAAAAGTTCCAGGACATCTCTTGCTTTAACGGCAGCCCGTTGCGCATCTGTAATTTCATATTTATCGCAATAACCGTCTTCATTTGCTTTGAACGCGTTGCGGTTTTCAGCTGAATTGAAAGAGAAACACATTTTATTCAACGCATATCCTTTCATTGCCATATCACCATCAAATATCATGGTGCCCGGAATAGGATTACTTTTCCGAAGCTGTGTCATGGCAAAAGTCCTTTCGATGATGCAGCGATTTCCTCTGGCCAATATAGCCGCATTGGGTTCGCTACGAGCAGTTTATGTTGAAGTTCCGTGGTTTTCGCAATTTTCGGGATGATGTCAACTAGCATTCCTTCATCGGGTACATGGGATTTCATATTTGGATGCGGCCAGTCCGTACCCCACAAAACCCGATCCGGAAACATTTCTACTAGAATACGGCTAAAAGGAATGACGTCGTCATATGGTGGCCCCTGCGTCGTCAACCTTTCGGGGCAGCTGACTTTTGTCCAAAAATTTTGATTGTCTTCCATGAGCTTGACAAAGCGTTGGAAGTCCGGATGTGATGGATTGTTAAGAACATCCGGTCGCCCCATATGATCGACTACCACGATAGCAGGTAGTTTTTTTAGAAACGGGACGAGTTCTTCTAGGTCGGGGGCTTCGAAATAGACGACGATATGCCAACCAAGCTTAGCAATTCGATCCGCAATCCTTAGAAAGATTTCTTTTGGCGTCGAATCCACGAGCCTTTTGACAAAGTTAAACCGAACAGCTCGAACACCTGCGGCATCCATTTTCTCAAGTTCGATATCTGAGATATCGGGGTCAATGACGGCAACACCTCTTGCAAGACCATTTGATGAAACCAGGGCATCCAAGAGGGCAGCATTGTTTCGGCCATGGCAAGAGGCCTGGACAATCACATTCCTGGAAAATCCGAGATGGTCACGCAGTTCGACCAATTTGGATTTTGGCGCATCACAAGGTGTGTATTTGCGCTCGGCAGCATACGGAAAGGTAACTGCAGGGCCGAATACATGACAATGCGCATCGACTGCACCAGGCGGTGCCACAAAAGACGGTTTCGCAGGATTCGGATGAAATGGAAGATAATCTGCATCCATGTTTAATTGTCCTTAAGGTGCATATATAATTCCATCAAAAAGTTTACGAGCGGTTCGCAGTATAGCAGCGCTACCGACTTTCCCATCATCACCTATATCCAGCATAACTGTCGTCATCCCAATCGGATGCTCAATGTCCAGTTCTTTCTGGTAGCCAGCAGGTATATTTGCCAAGTCTGCGGCGATAGATCCCTCAATTGCGCAAGCGGTTGCAACTGTAACCGCCCCCAGAACACCAATTGACGCATGGCAGCGATGAGGAATAAAGGTGCGTGTCGAAATTGCCCCGCCGTTAGTAGGCAGCCTAACCATACACATTTTTGGCACGGTTTTTTCTGCGACATCTCCCAAATTCATCATTGGCCCGACCCTCAGACGCAACTGTTCAAGCCGTTGTTTCAATGCCGCGTTTGCTTCCAACTCTTCGCGGCTTTCAAGTCCGGAAATACCCATATCACGGGCTCGTAATATGACAGATGGCATACCGTTGTCTATGAGCGTCACGTCCACGCCATCTATCGTATCAATGAAATTTCCGCTGGGAAGCAACGCACCGCAAGTTGATCCAGCCGTATCTTTAAAGGTTATGGAAATAGCGGCAGCGCTGCCGGGTACGCCATCAATTTTGGCCTTTCCGTTATATTCGACGCTGCCGTCAGGCGTATTGATTATGGCATCGGCTGTCTGTCCGGTATTCTCCATAAAAATTCTCACACTTGTTGTACCCTTTGTTGCTGAGACTAGTCCACGTTCGATGGCAAAAGGCCCGACCCCCGCGAGTAAGTTGCCGCAATTTTGGGCGTCAGATACAAGGGGTCGGTCGACGGCAACTTGCAAGAACAGGTAGTCCACATCCGTTTCTGGGCGCGCTGAGGGCTTAACGATTGCAATTTTTGAGGTGAGCGGATCGGCACCGCCCATGCCGTCGATCTGACGCGGATCAGGTGATCCCATGATACCCATCAAGAAAAGATCCCGTTCCTTTGATTGCTTGGGAAGATCTGATCCTAGGAAATATCCACCTTTGGAGGTTCCCCCGCGCATCCACATGCAAGGAGCGCTAAACATATTTCAGGCCTTTTTGCGTCAATCGATCCCGCATCTTATACATATCCAAACCGAGCTCTCCGCTTGCTAGGCGGATGCGTTTCTCCTCTTCCAATGCAATCCGTGCTTCCGCTTTTTCGGCAACCTCCGAAGCCATTTCTCGGCGAACGACACAGACCCCATCGTCATCGGCAACGATGACGTCGCCGGGATTAATAAGTGCACCTGCACAGACAACAGGTATATTTACAGATCCCAATGTTTCTTTAATTGTGCCTTCTGCGCAGATGGATTTGGACCAGACTGGGAATTTCATAGACGTTAAATCTCGAATATCACGAACTCCAGCATCGATGATTAGCCCGACACCACCATGAGCCTGTAGCGATGTCGCAAGCAAATCTCCAAAGTACCCGGCATCGGAAGATGACGTCGTGGCCAGAACCAGAATATCGCCAGCTTGAACTTGTTCTATCGCGACATGAAGCATCCAGTTGTCAGCGGGGGGTGCTAGAATAGTAACAGCTGAAGCGCCAAGAGAACTGCCCGTAAAAATTGGTCGCATATAGGAAGCGAGCAGGCCTTTACGTCCTTGAGCTTCGTGAACAGTTGCCACACCGCATTTGCCGAGACGGGCAACTACGGTTTTTTCAGCACGATCTATGTTTTGCACGACGATACTCATTACAGCTCATCCACTGTGCGAGGGTAAATTGATTGGAAGCCTTCCGCATATTTCGCGGAGAGACCTCCAGCCTGGCCGCCAGAATTGCGGCGAAAATGATTGCCACGATTTTCAGCGACATTGGTGTAAAAATCCCAAAGATGCTCTTGTCCTTGCATGCATTCAATGGCGGCACGCTTTTTATCCCAGACATCGGTGATATCCAGAAAAACATCAGGTTTCCATCCCATTTGTTCGGTTTGATGTGGTTCGAACAAATACAATTGCGGCGCCCCTAATACTTTTTCTCCTGGGTTATGCCCCCAAGCTTGTGCAATCATTCGACATTCCATTGCCAATGTGGTTGCGAAACTGTGATCAGTATTATAGGGGTCATATTGTGAGTGGCTGAGCATAAAACTTGGCTGCACCTTACGGATTAGATCGACCAGTTTAAATTTGTCGTCTCGGGTCACTTCCAGAGGATAATCACCGAGATCAAAAAACTCGATATCATATGCATTCAGAGCCTTTGCAGCGTTCTCGGCCTCAATACGTCGTGATTTTTTTACGCTTTCGAGGGTTGTACCGCCCTCTTGTTTCCAGAGTTTCGCTGACTCACCCCTCTCTCCATAGGACAAACAGGCAATTGTGACGTCATAACCTTTTTCCTGATGCAACGCGATGGCGCCCGCACAGCGCCAGACGAAATCTGCAGCGTGGGCGCTTATTACCAATGCGGTCTTTTTTTTGGCCATCTATAAACTCCCGAAGATAACAACAAATCCAATGCAAAGTTGATTGTTCTGCAGCATATACTTTCGGCCCATGCGACATAATTTACTATTTCAAAATCGCATTTGTGATATAATTTTTTCCTATAGCTACCCAAAAAATTGAAGAGTGATATAATTATATGAACAGAACGGCGCCAAATTTGCGGCATTTGCGTGCCTTCCGTTCGGTGGCTTATCACAATAGTGTAAGCCGGGCCTCTGAAGAGGTGTTTTTGTCTCAACCCGCTATAACACAAGCAATAGCGAAAATAGAAAAAGCGTTGAACATCGAACTTTTTTCGCGACGAACAGACGGAGTATTCTTAACAGACGCTGGAAAGCTGTTCTTGCAACGTACAGAAAGAGCAGATTACTATTTGCGTAAGGGAATAGATGAAGCCCTTGCGGTGTCGGGAGCAAAAAAGAAAAGTGGTTTCGCAAAGCTGGATCAATTGATTTCTGGCGTGCAAATGCGGGCGCTAATTGCCGTTTCAGAAACGGGAAACTTTAGCTTAGCAGCGCGTAGTATAGGTATCTCGCAGCCATCACTATACAGGGCGGCGAGGGACCTTGAGCGATTATCTGAAATAACGCTTTTCAAGAAAGATAGTCGCGGGATCAGTTTGACGGCGTCAGCCATCGTTTGGGCACGTTACGCGAAACTCGCCTTCTCGGAATTATCACAAACTTATATGGAAATCGAAGAATTTAAAGGGATTGATACAGGACGTATTGTTGTCGGCACGATGCCCTTAGCCCGCAGTTACGTCTTGCCCTCTGCCATCAATCAAGTCACTCAAAATAGGCCGGGCGTCGAGATAAGTGTAATTGATGGGCGCTACGAGGAGCTGCTCCATAGTCTGCGGCATGGCGAGATTGACTTGCTTATTGGTGCCCTTCGAGATCCACCCCCGATTGATGATGTTCTTGAGGAGAATTTGTTTGACGATAGTTTGGCACTTATCGTGCGGAGCGGTCATCCTTTAGTAAAAAATGAGCAGATTACTATTGAGCAATTAGCTAAATACCCTTGGATTACCCCAAGGCCAGGTTCGCCGACACGAGAAAAATTTGAAGCGTTGTTTGCCGCGTCTCCCGGATTGCGGCCCACGAGTATTGTTGAGGCGAGTTCACTTGTTCTTATACGTGGTTTGCTGATGGACAGCGATCGAATAACGATTTTGTCGGCTCATCAAGTTCGCAAGGAAAAGGAATGGGGATTGCTGAGTTTGCTTTCTTTCAATTTGTCAGATGCACAACGGCCTATAGGGTTGACGACGAGAAAAGAATGGCTTCCTACGGGCAGTCAGGCCGAGTTTATAGACGCATTGCGAAAGGCGGGTAGAGATGTCGCTGCAAGTTGACGGCTATTCAAAAATTCAATTAGGGATATATTTTTTTAATTGTCGCAACAGCTAAACACAGAGTAACTAACTAACGTAGAGAGATCTACCGCGTGCTATGCAGAACGAATAGGAACGAAGAGTGGAGCCAGAGAAATTAGATATTGCGCTGCTTGGATTTGGCGAAGCTGCGGGTGCTTTTGTCTCTGGCTGGAATACAATCTCTAACCTCTCGATTTCAGCATTTGACATAAAGACTGATAGTCACGAAAAAGGTGAGGCTGACGGTAAATGGGCGGCTTATGAGCAGGCGAATGTTTCAGGTTGCTCGACTATGGAGGAGGCTTTAAAAAACGCAGATGTTGTTTTTTCATTAGTCACGGCGGATCGGGCCTATTTTGCTGCCGAGCAAGCTGCAAAATATCTTCAGAAAAAGACGTTCTTTCTAGACTGTAATTCATGCGCCCCTGGCACGAAGAAGCGATCTTCTAAAATTATCTCAGATATTGGTGTCCGTTACGTTGATGTCGCTGTCATGGCACCAGTCTATCCCAAGCTTCATAGAACACCGCTGCTCATAAGTGGCGAGTTTATGGCAGAAGCCAAAACTGTCTTTGAGTGTTTACAGATGGATGCAAATATAATGGAAGGGGGTGTCGGCACATCCTCGTCAGTAAAAATGATCCGCAGTATCATGATGAAAGGTCTTGAAGCTTTGTTTTCAGAGTGCGTTCTTGCAGGTCGCCGCGCTGGGGTGGATGAAAAAGTTATTGCATCTCTGGAACAGACATATCCCGGTTTCGGTTTCGCTGACAAATCTGCATATATGTTCGAAAGAATGATGGAGCACGGGGAACGACGGGCCGCTGAAATGAAGGAAGTCGTTTTGACCGTTGCAGAGTTAGGCCTACCGGCAGATATGGCCGAAGCCACAGTTAAATGGCAACAGCGAATTGGGGAACTTGGCAAGCCTGCCGGCGAAAATGAGTATGGCGCGCGTGCGGACGCCCTTCTTGAAGCACTTGGGGATATTGAACGGAATGAATAAAATGAGAGTATGTGTTGCCGGGGCCGCCGGAGCTTTTGGCCAGAAACATCTGGATGCCATCGCACAAATTGATGGTGTCGAAGTGACGTCAATAGTCGGAAGAGAAGCGGAGGCGACAGCCACCGCTGCTGAAGTGCGGAATATCGCTCATTGGGCACTTGACCTGTCGGAAAGCCTAAAGCGCGACGATGTAGACTGCGTGATCCTTTCGACGCCGACACAAATGCATGCGGATCAAGCAATAGCTTGTCTTCAGGCGGGGAAGCATGTGCTTGTAGAAATTCCGATGGCAGATAATCTTGCCGATTCAAAACGACTGGTTGCCGCTCAAGAAGAGACTGGCTTGGTCGCCATGGCCGGACATGTAAGACGGTTTAACCCGAGCCATCAATGGATCCACAACAAGATAAAAGCGGGTGAACTGGCGCTACAACAACTTGACGTGCAAACCTATTTCTTTCGAAGAACTAATACCAATGCATTGGGTAAACCGCGAAGCTGGACGGATCACCTTCTTTGGCATCATGCCTGTCATACGGTGGATTTATTTCAGTATCAAACCGGGGCGCCGGCCGCAGAAGTCTTTGGCTTTCAGGGCCCGGTACATCCCGACCTTGGTATTGCCTTGGACATGAGTATTGGGATGAAATCTCCAGGCGGTGCGCTTTGTACTTTATCTCTTTCCTTCAATAATGACGGTCCCTTCGGAACTTTCTTCAGATATATTTGCGATAAAGGTACTTATATCGCTCGTTATGATGATCTAGTCGATGGTTACGAAAAACCTGTGGACCTTTCGAATGTTGCAGTGTCCAATAACGGAATAGAGCTCATTGACCGAGAGTTTTTCTCCGCCATTCGTGAGGGACGTGAACCTAATAGCAGTGTCGCTCAATGTTTGCCGGCAATGGAAACACTGGATCGAATAGAGAAAAGCTTCGGCGCGTAAAAATAAGGAAGAAAAAAATGCGAACGCGACAAATCGGGGAATTCTCTGTTTCATCAATTGGATTTGGCTGTATGAATTTGTCTTTCGGGTATGGAAATGTACCGGATTCGGTCTACGGGGCGAAATTGCTGCATGAGGCGCTAGATGCTGGATATACAATGCTTGATACCGCAGCTCTTTATGGCAATGGCGCCAATGAAACCCTGATCGGTGAGGCACTTAAATCGCGACGCAATGACTATATGCTCGCGAGTAAATGCGGGATTAGCAAAAATGAAGAGGGTGTTCGGACGATTAACGGCAAGCCGTCCGAAATTCGAAAGGTTTGTGAAGAAAGCCTCAAGTTGTTGCAGACTGACGTAATCGACCTTTATTATCTGCACAGGTTAGACTTTACAATTCCCATAGAGGAAAGCGTTGGTGCGCTGTCGGATCTGGTTTCGGAAGGAAAAATCCGAACAATTGGATTATCGGAGATGTCGGCAGAAACTATCCGCCGGGCACATGCTGTGCACCCGGTCTCGGCCGTACAATCAGAATATTCTTTATGGACCCGAAATCCAGAAATAGCTGTGCTGGATGCCTGTAAAGATATTGGCGCTGCTTTCGTGGCTTTCAGCCCGTTAGCGAGGGCGTTTCTGACGGGGACATTGCAAGATCCACAGGGGTTGCCTACAGGTGATCTGCGGCATGGTATGCCTAGGTTTGAAACTGATAATTATCAAAAAAATCTCGATTTGTTAGAGGAATACGCGAACCTTGCTGAAGAAAGCAATTGCTCCATGGCACAATTGGCCTTGGCGTGGCTTTTGGCGAAACACGATTATATTATTCCAATTCCTGGAACCAAAAATATTGAACACATGCGTGAAAATGCCAAGTCGGATGGTATCTCATTAAGTGAGGACGTTGTGAAATGTCTGGATCAACTCATTAACCAACAAACAGTTCATGGTTCTCGATATGATGCAGCAGCTCAGTCGAAAATCGATACTGAAGAATTTGCCTGATTGACTTAACAAATTAATCATGCGGCAATGAGACATTGAATTTCCCAGAAAACTGGTAAAAATATGCTTCACGCAACTGGCACATGGACATTTATGCGTCAGGAATGGCGCTTTCTGCTTTTTGGAACCTTATTGGCGTTCTGGTCTGGCCCTGGTCAGACTTTTGTGATTTCAGTTGTCGGCGGACATATCCGCGAAGATTTTTCACTCTCACACGGCGATTTTGGAGCAATATACACTCTGGCGACGTTAATATGTGCAGCTCTTCTTTGGAAAACCGGCCCGCTTATTGATAGTTTGCCACTGCGACAATTCGTTTTCAAAGTAGCGATTGCCATGCTCCTGGCGATGGTCGCATTTGGCTTCGTGCAAGGACCCATAACACTTTTTCTGGGAATAATCGCGGTTCGGTTTCTTGGCCAGGGGATGATGACCCATATTGCGTTCACATCAATGGCTCGCCGATACGAAGCGGAGAGAGGTCGCGCGGTAGCGATTGCCGCGTTAGGCTTTCCCATAGGGGAAGCTCTGTTTCCACCGCTAATTGTCCTTGCTATGGGCGTAGTCGATTGGCGCTATATTTGGCCGGCTATGGCAGTATTGGCGGCGATAACGTTGCTTCCAACTATTCCCTATCTGATCCATCATACAGCAAATCAGGATGGACATGGTGTTCGAGATTTGGTGGCTGAAGATGAAGAGGCCAAACATTGGACGCGGGCCGAAATGTTGCGGGATAAAAATTTTTACCTCTTGGCGCCAACTGCCATGGCGCAATCAGGAATTTTCACGGGGCTTTTTTTTCATCAGGTATTCCTGGTATCGGAAAAAGGCTGGAACTTCGAATGGTGGAGTCTTTGCTTTACAATATTTGCAGGAACATCTGTATTTGGTGGCATTGCGTCGGGAATCCTTGTCGATAAATTTGGGGCAAGGAGGCTTGTCCCCTTTGTCCTGTTCCCGCTTCTGATTGGTAGTTTGGTGTTTTCGTATGCAGGGCCATCTATCTACGCTGCCGCCGTTATGTTTATTTTGGGCCTTGGTGCAGGCGCAACTAATCCCGTTTTATCTTCTCTCTGGCCAGAGTTATATGGCACCCGACATCTAGGCGCCATTCGTTCTGTTGCGACGGTTGTGATGGTTTTTGGGTCTGCTTTAGGGCCGGTATTTATGGGGTGGGCATTGGATGTTGATTTTACCCTGCAACATATCGTTTTATTTTCCATCGGCATTATAATTGTTAGTTCGGCTCTTGCAAAATTGGCACTTAAGGCAAGATAGAATCTAACCGCTTGGATAGGCGTATTCGGTTTTGTAGGGCATATTTTCACTTTACTTACTATTTGTTGACTTTTTTTCGGTAAATTGAGCAGAATCAACTAGTTTTCGGCAAACACCAAACGCAGGACACTTTCTCGACACAAAGGAACCATACTTGCGCAAACAGAAGCATAAAATTTGATGTTTTTTTTCTCTATCACTCGTTTAGGGGATGAAAGCAGTTAGAATTCCATAGTAAACCGGTACCTAATGAATAGGCACTTGCCGGTTTATCAAAATAGATTTCTAAGTTTTACGGGTATTTTGGTGGCAAATTGCGAACGTAATTGGAGCGGATTAAGAGATGGCAACTTCGTCAAATGACAGCAAAGTCAGCGGTAACGCCGATACATCGGTTGGAACGGTTATTGAAACAGCGCCTGGAGAGACTGTTAAGGTTCCTTTTAAATCCCCGGAGGATGTCAAATTTCTGCAGTCTGCTGGTGGGTTGCTCTTGATCCCAGTTGAGGGTGGAGAATCTCTTCTTTTACAAGAGTTTTTGACGTTCGGATCGACAGAAAATCCGCCAAAAATCCAGTTCGAAGATGGCGAGGTTTTAGAGATTGACGCTATAACAGAGGTTGTTGAAGGCCTTTCTGTGGCTGATATCAACCCGCAAGCAGGTAATGAAGATTTTAGCGCCGGTGGGGGTGCAAATTTTAGCGGTTTTCGCGAAGGCAACATCGGCGACCCACTTGGGATTGAGGGGTTGCTGCCACCAACAGAATTGGCGTTTGACCTTGAAATAATCGAAGAAATCATTGGTGAAAATGAAGATGGTTTAATTCCTGGCATTCCAGATGACGAGCCTGATGATCCTACAGGAGATGTTGTCGTAAGGTTTGAAACCCCTAGCACTCAGTCTTCCGCAGCTGGCGGAGGATATGAGGATTGGACGCCGTTTGGAAACACCGGAGACACAACGTCTTTTCCGATGCAGATGGTAGTGAACGCCAGCCATAGCGAAGGCGAAATCCTTGAACAAATCGAGATCCCTAGCATTCCAGTCGGAGCACGGCTATTTGTCGGTGGAACGGATGCAGGGGATGAAGTTTTTCCATCCGGTGGAAGTTATGTCATTGCGGCCATTGGTGGGGTGTTGCCAGAAATATACATCCTGCCGCCAACACATAGCGATGAAGATTTTTTTGTAAACGTTACAGCAAAATTTGAGAATAGTGACGTTGAGGCCGATGCAGTAGCTTTGGCCATTATTGATGCCGTAGCAGATGCACCCGACGTAACAATCGGCGGATCTGGTGCAGATGGCGATGTCACCAGTTTGCAAGGTGAACCTATTGATTTACCTGCTATTGTTGCAGATTTGGTAGACCAAGATGGCTCTGAGGAATTAACAGTCGTAATTGGCGGCGTCCCGGATGGCGCGCTCCTGACAGATGGAGCCAATGAATATACGGGCGATGGTGTGGGTGATGCAGATGTCACTGGTTGGGATCTGGAAAATCTCTCAATTACCCGCGAAGCAGATGACGTTAGCTCGTTTGAATTAACTGTTACGGCAACTGCCAAGGAAACTGCCGTCGAAAGTGATATTGGTGAAATTACGGAGGCAAATAATACTGCCGAAACAACCTTTAGTATTTCCGTAACGATTGATCCGGTATCCGGAGCGCCGACTGTTATAGTTGCGGATGCCGCTGGAAAAGAAGATCTTGGGAACGCTACAGATCAAATTGTGTCTATTCCAGAACCAGCGCTAGGGGACATACCCTTATCCATCGACTTGCAAACTGGTAATGCTGGGGCAGATGAGGGTTGGGTCGTCCTAAGCGATTATCCTGACGGTGTTGAATTTTCTGTTGGAGCCGAGGTTGGCGGCGACTGGATCGTGACTAAAGACGAACTGGCGAATTTGGAGATCTCAGGCCTTCCTGAAGACAGCGATGTTGATTTCTCGATTACCGTCACGCCATGGTCAAAAGCGCTGGGTGCGCCGGCGGTTGCGGGTACTCCCGGTACGATAAACGTTTTAATAGATGCGGTGGCTGACATTCCAACGCTTCAACTTGACGGTACTGTAAGTGATGCCGCTGTCTCAGGTGCAGAAGATACTGCGATTGAGTTGCCGGACATAACTGCCAACACGAATGATATTGATGATTCAGAAAATCTGTCGATCTCTATAAGTGATGTGCCGGTCGGTGCGACGCTTTCAGATGGAAATGGAAACGAATTCATCGCCACTGATTTAATTCGTGATGTTGACGTTACTGATTGGGCGTTGGATAGCCTCACTGTGACGTCCCCGTTAAATGATGAAACAGATTTTACGCTGAAGGTTACAGCAACCGCGACCGAAGGCGCCACAGAGCAAGCCGGCGTTGAAGTTCAGGGCGATGATAATAGCGCATCTACTTCCTTTGATATCGTTGTAACTGTAACGGATGAGGGGCCAGTTGCGGTTATGGATGGTCCAGAAGCAATTCAGGAGCCGAACGACGTTCATGCGGTATTTGTTATTGATACTTCTGGAAGTATAAGCGTTGCAGACCTACAGTTGATGGAAGAGGCCCTCAAAAACCTAGCGGAGGATTTGTTTACACAAAACCCTTTGGGAACGCGAATTACTCTTATCGATTTTGATTCAAGTGCCGATTTTCTCAATGGAGACGATGTCACCTACGACAGTCTTCAGAGTGTCATTGCCGCTTTAGATGACTTAGATACGAAGCAGGGCGGCGCGACAAATTATGATTCTGCTCTCGATCTCGTTCAAACAGTCGATTTCGAGCCCGGTTTTGACAAATCAATATACTTTATCTCCGACGGTAAACCCATTGTTGGTGATACTGCTGGTGGTATCAGCGAGTTTAATACTTGGGTTGATGGCCAGACAGATACAGTTAATGTTTATGCTGTTGGCGTCGGTGCTGCTGTACAAAATAGTACGGAACTTGCCCTGATCGACAATACAGATGGTGATAATAGTCCAGGAAGTGATTTCCTGTTCTTGAACTCGGCTGCCGATCTAGATGGTAGCTTGGCGACAGGAAATGTATTCGTAAGCGGAAATGTTCTAACCAACGATTCTGCTGGAAATGATCCTTTAGCAAATGTACCAATTACACAAATTCAGCATAACGGCACAACGTATGATTTGACGAGCGGCGGCAATCCGAATGTCGCGGTTGTCGGTACAGTGTTATTATTAACCAGCCTATTTGGAGTTTTGGAAATAAATTTCGAGACCGGTAACTATATTTACAAAGCGACAACGGATATCAATAATTTTGCGACGGATACATTCAGTTACACGATTACAGATACCGAAGGGCTTACAAGTACTGCTGATCTAGTTATTGAGATTAGCCCCAATCCCGCTTTTACGGGCGGCTCGGGCAATGACATCATTACGGCTGGTGCGGGTAATGATTATGTTGCAGGTGAGGGGGGCGACGACACATTGTCCGGTGGCGATGGAAATGACTATATGCTGGGTAGTTCAGGTGCCGATGAAATACAAGGCGACGACGGCGATGATTATCTGGATGGCGGCTCTAACAATGATCAGCTATTGGGTGGCGCTGGAAATGATACGTTGATGGGCGAATCTGGAAATGATGATCTTCGTGGTGGCGCCAATGCGGACACGCTTGAAGGTGGTTCCGGCGAGGACACACTTAGAGGCAACGGTGGCAGTGACCTATTGATCGGCGATTCTGGCGACGACGATTTGAGAGGTGGTGGCGGCAGTGATACGCTTATCGGTGGATCCGGTGATGATACTCTCAGAGGAAATGGGGGCGATGATCGTTTTACTTTCCTAGACGCAGCAACGGAAGGAAATGATACAATCATCGGCTTTGACACCGGTGCCGACGTCATCGACTTGTCGGCGGTTTTTGAGGAGCTCGGGATCGACATAGGAGATCGATCTGATCATGTCATTCTAGATACAGTGGGTTCTGATACGACAATTACGGTCACGGATGGCAGTAATGCAGTCGTCTCAGATTTTTCAATAGTTGTGCAAGGTACGACTTTGGACAATGGTGATATTGGTACAGCAATTCAGGTCGACGAAAGCTAAACTTTCTACGGCATAAAAGATTAAGGGGCCGCGATAATTCGCGGCCTTTTATTTGTTCATCGCATTCATAAAAGTTGTAGGCAGGTAATAGGCCTTGACCTATTATGATCGAAACAGGGTAAATTATTGGAGTGGGGGGCTTTTATGGCTCGGATTAAAGTATTATTGGCAATTGCGTTATTTATAGTCGCACTGCCAACCGTCGGCTCAGCGAAAGACGTGCCAATTTCTGCATTTAAAGGGGATTGGCGTGGTAATGCAATTTCGGAAAATAATGTCAGTGTAAACTTTCCGATAACGAGCCGTGATATCGATGTAGATATCCGTCCCGACGCCGCCGGAGGCTTTAATATTACCTGGCGAACATTGCTACGGCAAAAAGGCAACCCGTCAAGCCCGAAGGAAGTGTTAAAGGAAACCACTTTGACTTTCGTAATAACAGACAAGCCGGGTGTATGGAAGGATAGCAAAGGCGGAGATGTATATGCCGGTGATACAGTTTCATGGGCGCAGATAAGAAAACAGACTTTGACAATTTACGTCATGGCGATGAGCGATACGGGGGACTATGATATGCAAGTCTATAAACGCACGCTAACAGGTCTGAATATGGAATTGGAATTTACAGCCATTAGAGATGGTGCCATTCGCCGAACGGCTAGAGGTCGATTAATACTCCATAGTAAATAACCCTAACTAATTCTGAACTAAAATTCACCGATGCCAGGTGATATATTGCGTTTCCGAGTAAGCATTGTGTCGCGAGCCTGTGACGGTGGTGGCGCAGCGCGTTGCGCACAATTGGGGCGATCACATAACCGACAGGTGACACCAACAGGCACGACAGTACGCGGTGCAGCTAGGTTCATTCCATCGGCATATACCAGATGATGGGCGTGATTAACATCGCAACCGAGGCTAATGGCGTAATGTCGTTTGGGCTGAGTGTAGCCGAGGCTAGGCTTGGTTACAGTACGCGCAATGGAAAAATAACGACCGCCATCAGGCATTTCCGATATTTGTGGGCAAATGACACCGGGTGTCAGAAATGCTGAATGTAAAACCCAGCGCGGGCAAGAATTTCCATATCTTGGAATACGCAAACCTGACGCCGTAAACCGTTTGGAAATATTGCCTGCAATATCGCTGCGGATTAAATGCAGAGGGATGCCACTTTCACCCGGTTTTTGTAGGGTTGTTAATCGATGGCAAATTTGTTCGTAGCTTGCGCCGAATTGTTGCTGTAGCAATTCGATATCATAACGTAATTTCTCGGCAGCAGTTAAAAATATGTCATAGGGGAGCAAGTAAGCTCCTGCAAAATAGTTACTCAGAGCTGCAATGGCTTTGGCTGTGGCCGCTTCATTTACCAGCTCTGGGCCTGTTGCGATTTTCGCGAATAAATCTGGAAATGCGAGTTGGCCGCAAAGCAAAGCTAAATGAAAATCTACACTTGCTTGGGGAAGTGATTTAGAAAGGATGAGATGTCGATGTTGATCATCATACAAAGTAGCTTCAGTGTCATGCCGATCCTGGTCAGCAAACTCAACTTTTACACCGTGTTCACGTCGCAAATACTCCGCCATGGTTTGCGTTGGTGCAATATCTTCTCGTAAAGTACCGCGAAAATCGTCGGCCGCCGTTTCAATCGCTTCAAAATAATTATTTCTTGATTGGATAAAGTCTGAGACCGCCTCGACAGGAGGGGGGGCGGATGATTTGTCCGTAAAACCGTCACCTCCGACAAACCCCAGCATTTCGCTAACAGTGTCCGCTAGACTTTCACTGTCCTTGAGTACGATCTTTAAAAATTCTTTGCGGTCCTTCGCACTCAAATCGTCGTTGTCATGGACAATTTCTGTCGATGACAGAATGGACGTGACTAAAGTTTTTAATCGAAAAGAAGAATCTGCAAAGAGCAAATCTTGGGAAAGACGTTCACTCAAGAGCTGCATATCTGATTGGGTGGATTTATAGGCGTCGTATGTTTTCTTTAGTGCGGAACACAAGTCCGGCGCCTCAGCTGCCATGGTTGCGATATCCGTTTCGTCGAACGCGTCATCTTCAAACAACGGATCCTTTAATGTATCGGTAATTTCTGCAATGAGATGGCTTTCATCTTGCGCTGAGAAAATAAGCGGATCAACTTTGAGAATTTGGCTCAATCGCAAAAGTATCGGAACAGTGATGCTACGCCTGTTATGTTCAAGAAGGTTTAAATAGCTGGCAGAGATACCTAACTGGTCGGCAAGGTCGACTTGCGTCAAATTTTTATCTTTGCGTAGACGCCTTAGGCGCGTTCCGAGGCGAGGGGCTTTGGCCATGTAGGATCTCGATAATTTACAAAAATTTACATATTTACAAAACTATATGGAAATAATTTACATAAAAAAGTACCACTTTTCAACGTTTTGTTGGGAATAATATTGAATTTGTGAAATTTTTACAGGGTGGGTTTGCTTTCTCCGGGAAGATAATAACACAATTTCTCCGTAACGGAGACGATCACTTTGCAAAATGGGAGATACCTAATGAGTGACTTCAAAAAACCAGGCTTTTCGCGCCGTGGCCTGTTGAAGGCTGGCGCCGTAACTGGTCTGGTTGCGTCGACACCGAGCTTTTTTATCAAAGATGCTTGGTCTGCCGAATTTCGGAATAACCCGAAAAATACTGGCGAATTAAAGCTGGGCTTTAACGTTCCCCAATCCGGACCATATGCGGATGAAGGTGCTGATGAGCTCCGGGCCTATAAACTTGCAGTGAAACATCTTAACGGAGAGGGCGACGGCGGAATGCTGAATACCTTTAAACCGTCTATGTTGACCGGTAAGGGCGTTCTTGGCAAAAAAGTTACCTTTGCGACAGGGGACACGCAGACTAAATCAGATGCGGCTCGTGCCTCTGCTAAGCGTATGATTGAAAAAGATGGTGTCTTGATGATCACCGGCGGATCCTCTTCGGGCGTGGCAGTTGCGGTGCAATCGTTATGTCAGGAGCAGGGTATTGTGTTTATGGCGGGTTTGACCCATTCCAATGACACGACCGGTAAAGACAAGCGTCGTTATGGCTTCCGCCACTTCTTCAACGCGTATATGTCGGGTGCCGCATTGGCGCCTGTGTTGAACAAGGAATATGGTAGTGATCGTCGCGCGTACCATCTTACAGCCGATTATACTTGGGGCTGGACGCAAGAAGAAAGCATCCGAAATTCAACGGAAGCTCTTGGCTGGCAAACAGCACAGACCGTTAAAACACCCGTGGGTGCTGGTGACTTTTCACAGTATATTACACCGGTTCTGAACTCCGGTGCCGACGTTTTGATCCTGAACCATTATGGTAAGGATATGATCAACTCGCTCAGTCAGGCTATTCAGTTTGGCCTTCGGGACAAGCAAGTCAACGGCAAGAATTTCGAAATTGTTGTTCCACTATTCTCACGTCTCATGGCGCAGGGTGCTGGAGATGCGATTAAGGGTATTCTTGGTACGACCAACTGGAACTGGTCGCTACAGGATGATGGCTCCAAAGCTTTCGTTAAATCCTTTGGCGCGGAATATGGTGCGCCTCCATCAATGGCTGCGCAAACATGTTACGCACAGACATTGTTGTATGCGAACGCCTGTGAAATGGCTGGCACGTTCTACCCACCAGAAGTTATCAAGCAACTTGAAGGCTTTAACTTCGACGGCATGGGTAATGGTCCGACTTTGTATCGTGCGGAAGACCATCAGTGCTTCAAGGACGTCCTTGTTGTGAAGGGTAATGAGAACCCATCCAGCCAGTTTGATCTGCTGAAAGTGGTCGATGTGACGCCACGGGCACAGGTCGAGTATGACTGGAACATTTTTGGTGGTTCTTTGGGACCATATGTTGTTGAATAGATAACTAAATACGGATTGGCGGTTTTAGAGCCGCCAATCCGATCGCTTATTGCATTTTAAATTTACTGGCGATTGCCGGTGGGGGCCTTGCAGGTAGAATTTAATGGATGCCATCTTTATTCAAATTTTGAACGGATTGGACAAAGGCGCTGCTTATGCGCTGATTGCGCTTGGATTGACCCTGGTATTTGGAACTTTGGGGATCGTCAATTTCGCCCATGGTGCATTGTTCATGCTGGGTGCATTTTGTGCCGTTACGTTCCAAAAGATTTTGACTATATCTTCGAAAGTTCGAGATGAAGGCGTAACAGCTTTTGTCGCCTATAAAGAACAGCCTTATCTGGAAATATGGTTTGGTGATACTGGCGCGACAATCATCGATTATTCGGTGCCGCTGTCTATTCTTGTTGCCATCCCTTTTATGTTGTTGGTCGGTTTCGTCATGGAACGAGGCTTAATCAAGCATTTTTACAAACGACCGCATGCAGAGCAGATTCTGGTCACTTTCGGTTTGGCAATCGTCATTCAAGAGATCATAAAGGCGTACTTTGGCGCTAATCCGATACCTCAACCGGCGCCAGAAATCTTGGCCGGTAGTGCCAATGTAGGGGCGTGGTTTGGTCTGGGCGACAACTTGGTCTACCCTTGGTGGCGACTTATTTACCTGGCTTTTTCCGGAATTATTATAACCGGGGTATTCTCTTTCCTTCAGTTCACGACTTACGGCATGGTTGTTCGTGCCGGTATGCGTGATCGGGAAACGGTAGGCCTGTTAGGCATTAATATTGAGCGGCGATTTACCATTGTT
Organism: Sneathiella sp.; assembly: GCF_036960985.1. NCBI lineage: Bacteria > Pseudomonadati > Pseudomonadota > Alphaproteobacteria > Sneathiellales > Sneathiellaceae > Sneathiella > Sneathiella sp. The sequence continues at coordinate 99,493 of NZ_JBALWD010000007.1, forward strand.
TTCGCCATTGCGGCGGTTGTCGCCGGCGTTGCGGGTGTCATGTACACGCCTATTTTGCCTCCGGATTACCATATGGGGATGGACTTCCTTGTCCTGTCTTTTGTGGTTGTTGTTGTTGGCGGTATGGGATCCTTGGGCGGAGCGGTTTGTGCCGGCTTCCTGCTGGGGATTGTGCAATCCTTTGCATCCATGAATGAAGTAAAAGAGATTTTCCCTGGTATTGACCAGATTATCCTTTACCTCGTTGCAGTTATTATTCTTCTGGTCTTGCCTCGTGGATTGATGGGTCGAGCCGGCGTGATGGATGATTAAGATGAAAAAGCCTTTTCTCAACGATAACTTACTCCTCCTCATTGTCGCCGCTGTCGTTCTTTTGATGCCCATCTGGCTGCAGCCTTTCGGAGCGGCCTATCCGGATCTTCTGCAGAAATTCGCCATTTATGGAATTTTCGCCATCGGCTTCAACATCTTGTTTGGGTTGACAGGATATTTGTCTTTTGGACATGCAGCTTTCCTAGGTGTTGGTTCTTATGCGGCTGTCTGGTCGTTCAAGTTACTCACTATGAACGTTATTCCTGCGGTGATGTTTGGTGTCTTGTTCTCTGGAATTCTGGCATTGATAATAGGGTTCCTGAGCTTACGTCGGTCCGGGATATACTTTTCCATTCTGACTCTGGCTTTTGCCCAAATGTCCTATAACCTGGCCTATTCAGTGCTGACACCTATTACAAATGGTGAAACCGGACTTCAGCTCAAGCAATCGGACCCACGGTTAATCGATCGCCTATTTTTCGACGCTCCGGCTGGTGGTGGGTTGCCGTCGACTGATTTATTCGGAATTACCATGAGCGGCTATCCGGGGTTTTATTTCTGCGCGGTTGTGTTGCTGATATGTTTCTTTATTTCCATGCGTATCTTCCGTTCGCCCTTTGGTCTGATGCTGCGCGGCATAAAGTCGAACCAAAATCGCATGAACTATACGGGATTGAATACACGGCCTTACATGCTGACTGCTTTTGTTATATCGGGCATGTTTGCAGGATTGGCCGGTAGCCTGCTAGCGGTTACAGATCCTTTGGCAGGGGCAGAGAGGATGCAGTGGACAGCGTCTGGTGAGGTGGTGTTGATGACCATTTTAGGTGGCGTTGGGACGTTGATCGGACCGATGCTCGGCGCGGGGTTGATCAAGTATTTTGAAAATATTTTCTCTTCCTTTGGCGATAGCGTCCTACAACAATTCTTCTCATTCCTGCCGGAGCCAGTAGCTGATGTCTTCGTTTCGGTCGCAGGCCTGTTTGTCGGCAGCGGCTGGCATTTAACACTTGGATTGTTGTTTATGGTTATCGTGATTTTCCTTCCTGGCGGACTTGTCGAAGGCTTTAATCGTATTTTTAAGTTGTTCACATCCGGCAAGAAAAATAAAACCGTGACCGTGACGTCACAAGACCAAACGGGCGAGTAGGGGTTACGCAATGGGAGATCTTGTTCTTCATTTAGAAAATATCAATAAGAGCTTCGGTGGTTTGAAGGCACTTGGTGACGTCAATTTGCATGTTGAAGAAGGAACGACACATGCGATCATCGGACCAAACGGTGCAGGTAAATCTACATTGCTTAATGTCTGTATCGGCCGATTGAAGCCTGATACCGGATCGGTGACCTTCGACGGTCAGGAACTAACTGGTAAAAAACCTCATGAGATCGCCCAAATTGGTGTCGCTCGGGTTTTTCAAACGCCAGAGATATTTCAAGAAATGTCACTTCTCGAAAATGTTATGCTGCCGGCTTTTTCGCATCGAGACGGGGCGTTTAAATTCAACGCGTCGAAATTACTCAGCAAGCAAAGTGAAATCCGAGACGAAGCCGAACATATTCTGGAAGATGTCGGCTTAAAAGAGCAAATGATGACGGAGGCGGGCAGTCTGTCGCGGGGCGACAAGCGACGTCTCGAGCTTGGAATGTGTTTGATCCTTCACCCGCGTCTCTTGCTGCTTGATGAGCCAACAGCTGGTATGGCACGGCATGATACCAATGCGACCATTGATCTTTTGAAGAAAATCAAATCGCGAGGCATGACCAAAGTCATTATCGAACATGATATGCACGTGGTGTTCAGTCTTGCGGACAAGGTGAGCGTTCTGGCCCGAGGGCAGATTATTGCAGGCGGTGATCCTGAAGCGGTGCGGGAAGATCCTAAAGTTAAGGAAGCCTACTTGGGAGGGGCGCATTAATGTCGGCTAGCGAAGAAAAGATGCCTTATTTTAGTGTGAAAGACGTTCATGCTTATTACGGCGAATCCTATATTGTCCAGGGTGTTTCATTCGATATCGAAGAAGGCGAAATTGTCGCGTTGTTGGGTCGCAATGGCGCGGGAAAAACCTCGACGCTGCGAGCGCTCGCTCGTGTCGACAGCCCGGGTTTAACTCAAGGTGAAATCTATCTTGGTGGGAAAGCAATACACCCATTGAAAGCCTTTGAAGCGGCGCGTGAAGGTATTCAGTTAGTGCCGGAAGATCGACGAATTATTGGCGGATTGACCGTTGAGGAAAATTTATTATTGGCGCAAGTCGCGGAACCTAAGGGGTGGGAGATTGAGCGTATTTACGACCATTTCCCCCGGCTCGGCGAACGGCGTACACAGGATGCAATTACTATGTCTGGTGGCGAGCAACAAATGCTAGCTGTTGCCAGAGCTCTAGCACGTGACGTTAAATTGTTGTTTCTTGATGAACCTTATGAAGGATTGGCTCCTGTTATTGTGCAGGAAATCGAGAAGATATTGCTGGAAGTCAAAGAGCTTGGCATCACGACAATTATCGTCGAGCAGAATGCTGTTGCTGCACTTCAGCTGGCGGATAAGGCGTTGATTCTGGATATGGGGCAAATAGCGTTCCGTGGAACTGCTCAAGAAGTGCTGGAAAATCAAGAATTACGCCATGAATATTTAGCAATCTGACAAGGTTTCCATCGTAAAAGTTGCAGTAGCTGCAACACTGAGATAGCCTTTTTTATTCGAGAAGTTTTCCATAAGGGGAGGCGCGGAGAAATTTACCGCAGCTTGCCAGTCGCGAAAGGATCTACAATTATGACCGTTGAGGAATTATACCCGGTACCAGCGGAGCTGGCGAAATCGGCATGGGCTGATAAGGCAAGTTACGAAGCCATGTACCGCGCCTCGGTCGAAGATCCAGCAGCTTTCTGGGGAGAGCACGGTAAACGCATCGACTGGATTAAACCCTATACGCAAGTCAAAGATGTGTCTTACGCCAAGGATGATCTACACATCCGATGGTATTATGATGGAACTTTAAATGTCAGCTATAACTGCATCGATCGTCATCTGGAAACCAAGGGCGATCGCACAGCGATTATATGGGAGGGCGATGATCCAAGTGATGACAAAACCCTGACTTACCGAGAGCTGTATGAAGAGGTCTGTAAATTCTCTAACGTCCTTAAAGCTCGGGGCATTAAAAAGGGCGATCGAGTTACTTTATACATGCCCATGATCGTCGAAGCTGCTGTTGCCATGTTGGCTTGTGCTCGCATCGGAGCGGTTCATTCCATTGTTTTTGGCGGATTTTCTCCAGATGCATTGGGCGGCCGTATTCGCGATTGCGACTCCAATTGCGTGATCACAGCCGATGAAGGGCTACGCGGCGGAAAAACCGTTCCGCTCAAGGAAAATACGGACAAAGCGCTGGAGAATTGTCCGGATTGCACGACGTGTATCGTTGTAAACAGAACCGGTGCCAAGACCGGTTGGACTGAAGGTCGCGATGTTTGGTATCACGAAGAAATGGCGAAGGTCGATGCGGATTGTCCACCTGAAGAAATGAACGCTGAAGATCCGCTCTTTATTCTCTACACCTCCGGATCAACCGGCCAACCCAAAGGTGTCATGCACACGACGGGTGGCTATATCGTTTATGCGGCCATGACCCACCGTTACGTGTTCGATTATCATGATGGAGATGTTTACTGGTGTACGGCCGATGTGGGTTGGGTAACTGGCCATAGTTATATAGTCTATGGTCCCTTGGCCAATGGCGCCACCACATTGATGTTTGAAGGCGTGCCCAATTACCCCACAGTATCGCGCTTCTGGGAAGTTTGCGACAAGCATCAGGTCAACATATTCTATACGGCGCCAACGGCCATCCGGGCGTTGATGCGTGATGGCGATGAACCTGTCAAGAAAACCTCACGCAGTTCACTACGGTTACTTGGTTCTGTTGGCGAGCCCATAAATCCGGAAGCTTGGCGCTGGTATCACGAAGTGGTTGGAGATAGCCGTTGCCCAATTGTGGATACTTGGTGGCAAACAGAAACCGGAGGTATCTTGATCACGCCGTTGCCGGGAGCTACGGATTTGAAGCCAGGTTCTGCGACCCGTCCTTTCTTCGGAATTGACCCAGTAATGGTCGATACAGAAGGCAAGGTTCTGGAAGGTGCCTGTGAAGGTGTCTTATGTATCAAGGATAGCTGGCCTGGTCAGATGCGGACGGTGTATGGCGATCATGAGCGCTTTTACCAAACCTATTTTGCGACCTTCCCCGGTCGTTATTTTACGGGCGATGGTGCACGTCGTGATGAAGATGGTTATTATTGGATTACCGGACGTGTTGATGACGTAATTAATGTTTCCGGCCATCGCATGGGAACGGCAGAAGTCGAAAGTGCCTTGGTGGCTCATAGTAAAGTCTCAGAAGCGGCTGTGGTCGGCTATCCTCACGATATCAAGGGGCAGGGCATTTATGCCTATGTGACGTTGACGGCGGGTGTTGAACCGACTGAGGAATTACGCAGCGATCTGGCAAAATGGGTGCGGCAAGAAATTGGTCCAATTGCAACACCGGATTTAATTCAATGGGCGCCAGGCCTTCCAAAGACCCGCTCCGGTAAAATCATGCGGCGGATATTGCGCAAAGTTGCCGAAAATGAGTATGGCAGCTTAGGTGATACATCCACATTGGCAGATCCGGCTGTGGTCGACGAATTGATTGATAATCGGATGAACAGATAAGGCCGACGCCGCTGGATTCGATTGTCCGATGACAATGACCCACGGAATACGGTACACTCTGGTTTGAGGCTGAAAAGAAACTTATTGTAGAAGACCGATAACGGATCGCTATAAGCTCTATTAGAATAATAAAGCCTCAATCTTTGGGAGGGAGTGAGCAAAGGCATGTCGCATACAGTGCTTGTGGTGGAGGACGAGCCCAATATCGTATTGTCCTTACAATTTATTCTGAAGCAGGCTGGGTTTGTCGTACGCGTGGCGCGGGATGGAGATCAAGCGTTGCGGGCCATCGACGACTATGTTCCGGATTTGGTGCTACTGGATATCATGCTGCCGAAACAAGATGGCTTTTCTGTCTGTGAAGCAATTAGATCCAATACAAATTGCCGAAATGTGAAAATCATCATGCTCTCCGCCAAAAGCCGAGAGGCGGACAAGGAACGCGCCTTGGCGCTGGGCGCGGACGATTTCGTAACGAAGCCATTTTCGACGCGAGTGCTGGGCAAATTGGTTAAGGATATCGTGGCGATCAAGCCTGCGGTTTCCTCCGTGAAATAAGCAGATGATCCGGACTGGCCGCAAAAAAGAATGGTCAATCCTATTGTTTGTCGCCTGCCTGATAATTTTCATGCCGCCGGTCCTGTCTATTTTTGATGAAAGTGATCTGGTTTTCGGCATCCCCATGAGTTTTCTTTATCTATTCGGGAGCTGGGGTGGCGTTATCTTGTTCACGGCACTTGGCGCCCGGCGGCGAACAGTTGGAAAAGGCACTCCGGAGCAACCCCGCTTTGAAGATTTACGGCCCGGTTCCGGACGGGAGAGGCGGTAATGCCCGGTAGTTTGGTTCTCACCGTTTCTGTTCTATATCTTGGTCTTTTGTTTGCGGTCGCTCATTTCGTCGATTCCAGGGCTGAAACCAATCGTCCTCTGACTCGCAATCCTTATATCTATACATTGTCCATTGCTGTTTTTTGCACGTCCTGGACTTTCTACGGAAGCGTTGGCTTGGCAGCCAATCGAGGGCTTGATTTTTTGCCGATCTATCTGGGACCGACATTTGTTTTCGTTCTTTGGTCCGTTGTCTGGGTGAAGATTGTGCGAATTTGCAAGGTCCACCGGATCACGTCTATCGCCGACTTTATTGCCTCGCGTTACGGTAAGAGAGCCGGATTGGGCGGGCTTGTGACCGTAATCGCCGTGGTTGGCACCATGCCGTATATCTCCTTGCAGCTGAAATCTATCGCCACCAGTTTTCGTATCCTTGTTGGCTCCTCGGAAACCGTATTGCTCAATGCCCCAAGTGATCCCATTTTCTTTATTGATACGACCCTGATTGTAGCCCTTGCCCTTGCCCTTTTTGCCATTCTTTTCGGAACCCGCCATATCGATGCCAGTGAGCATCATGAGGGTCTGGTGGCGGCCATTGCCTTCGAATCCGTGGTCAAGCTAATCGCCTTTCTGGCCGTCGGGTTTTTCGTGACCTTTGGTGTCTATAATGGCTTTTCCGATCTCTTTTCCAAAGCCGCCGATCAAGGACTAGAGCAGCTTTTTACCGTCAATGAAGACAGCGATTACAAGCTCTGGATGACGATGACGTTACTTTCAATGGCAGCAATTATCTGTTTGCCACGGCAATTTTATATTACGGCAGTGGAGAACCCGGACGAGGCCAGTTTACGTAAAACAACGTGGCTTTTTCCGTTATATTTGCTGGTTATTAATATATTCGTACTACCGATCGCACTCGCGGGACGCTTGGCCTTCGATGGAACGACAGCAGATGCGGATATGTTTATGCTCACCGTGCCGCTTTTCCACAATCAGGGTGTTTTGGCATTGGTTGCCTTCGTTGGTGGGTTGTCGGCGGCGACCTCCATGGTGATCGTTGCGGCGATTGCGCTGAGTACCATGGTTTGCAATGACTTGATTATGCCGTTGTTGTTGCGATCAAAAAGCCTCAACATCAACAAGAATGATGATTTGACCGGTTTGCTACTGACAATCCGTCGGGTCAGTATTCTGCTCGTTCTGATACTGGGCTATGTGTATTACCTTATCGCGAGCGAGTCCTATTCTTTAGTTACGATTGGCTTGGTTTCTTTTGCGGCTGCCGCCCAATTTATGCCGGCGATCATTGGCGGGATTTTTTGGAAAGGCGCTTCTTACCGGGGAGCGCTGACCGGATTGGCCCTCGGATTTGCCATGTGGCTTTATACCTTGTTACTTCCGTCTTTCGCTCAATCGGGCTGGCTGCCCATTAGTTTTATTGATCAAGGACCTTGGGGTATTGCCCTGCTTAAACCCTATGCCCTTTTTGGCATGGAAGGCTTTGATCGCCTGACGCATGCGTTGTTTTGGAGCATGCTGGTCAATATTGGTGCTTACTGGATTGTGTCGCTGTTGTCTCAACAAACAGCTATTGAACGCATTCAGGGAACCTTATTCGTGGATGTGTTCGGGCATACTGAGGATGAGCGCGATAGTCGTTATTGGCGCGGATCGGCGACGATAGCGGACTTGCAACAATTGGTTGGTCGGTTCGTCGGGGGACAAAGGGTCGCGGTAGCTTTTGATGGATATCTTCGCGATCGTGGTTTGACAGCTCGCCGTAGTCAATCGGCAGACGCCGCCATGCTTGATTTTGCAGAAAAAATGCTGGCCGGGGCCATTGGTTCCGCGACCGCTCGCGTGATGATGGGGTCGGTGGTTAAAGGTGAGATCGTTGGCCTAGATGAAGTTTACCGCATCGTTGATGAGACGAGCCAGGTGATTGAGTATAGTCATAAGCTTGAACAAAAGTCTTTGGAACTGGAACAAGCAACGGCGCAATTGAGAAATGCCAATGAGCGTTTGAAGGAGCTGGATTCTCTAAAAGATCATTTCCTGTCCATGGTTAGCCACGAGTTGCGGACGCCGCTCACATCCCTCCGGGCGTTTGGGGAAATTCTGGTTGATAATCCAGAAGTTTCAATTGAGGAACGCACCCAGTTCCTCAATGTGATCATCAAGGAAAGCCGGCGGCTGACCCGATTAATCGATCAACTGCTAGATTTGGCCCGCATGGAAGCGGGACAAATGGACTGGTCGTTCGATCAAGTAAATATGGGGGCGACGATCCGCGAGGCGCTGGCTGCTCTCGAAGGGTTAATCAAAGAAAATGACGTTGATGTCAGCATCCAACTGGCCGACCAATTGCCGCCAGTTCTCGCCGATCACGATCAGCTTATTCAGGTTATGATCAACTTAGTCTCCAACGCCATCAAGTTTTGTGACAAAACGGCAGGGAAAATTGACGTCTCCGTCACCACGGAAGAAGATGTATTGCTGGTCACTGTTTCTGACAATGGCAAAGGAATTCCGGATGACCGGACACTGGATATCTTCGAGAAATTTCATCAGTCCGTCAGCACGGGTGAGGATAAACCACAAGGGTCCGGTCTTGGCTTGGCCATTTGTCGCGAAATTGTCACCTTTATGGGCGGCGAGATCTGGGTGAAAAATCAACCGGCAAGTGGCGCAAAATTTTCCTTTACGGTTCCGCGTGCGGATCGTCAAAAAGAGCGATTATCGGCAGAATAGGGTGACGTAAAGTCGGGGAGACCTAACCTGGCATTTTTCCGTTTATGATGTAAGCCAGAGCTTGAACCACTTGTTCCGGGGTCCGGGCCGTCGCGGCTGCGGCGGCATTGACTTCTTTGAGTGCGTGATCATGCTCCGTAGGATGCAGAGTAATATATGGGGTATCCATGGCGGCAGCGAAGCCGGCATCAAAGGCGGCGTTCCATTGTTTGTATTTTTCGCCAAAGCGGACGACAACGATATCAGCTTCCTGGATCAAGGTTCTCGTGCGCATGGCATTGAGGCGTGCGCTTTTATGGTCATGCCAAAATTTATCCGGCTCAGGCCCGAAGATGGCCACAGCGCAATCGTCACTATCTGCATGCACCGTATTGGGTCCGTTGAGTTCCACGGGTAGACCGGCTGCTTTTACACCATCGGTGATCCGTTCACGCCAGTCACTATGGATTTCGCCTGAGAGATAGATTGTCCAGATACGGCTCATGTCAGCTCCTTGGTTTGTTTGAACGGTGAGTATAGTCTCAGGCGAGGGCGCGGTAAATCAGCATAACGCCGATTAACATCACCAGCACTAAAACAATTTTCTTGAAAGTCGCCTGGTCAACGCGATGCCGGACTTTGGTGCCGGCCCACATCCCGACAAACAGGGGACCAAGCCCCACAAGGCCATATACAAGTTCGAGGGGACCTATGAAATTGCCCCCATGCAAGCTCGCCATCAGAACAAGGCTACCGGTGAACAGCAAGACACTGACAACAGCAACAAATTTCTCTTTCTCCAAGCCAAGCGCGACGAAGAAAAAGATGGGTAATGTTCCGTAGAGTGTCGTAATTCCGCCAACAATTCCGGCAAACAGGCCAATGATGGGCCCGGTGATTTTCTCCCGGTCTGTTACAAAGGCGAAGGATACGCCGAACATTTCTAGACTGGCTACGAAGATCAGAAAACACCCCACACCAACCAGTAAATAGGATGTGTTTACGGTTGACAACAAATAGACACCAAAGGGCATGGAGACATAGAGGGCGAGTAGAAACCGCCAATGCCGGGCAACAGTCGATTTAATATGGCCAGTAGCCAACATCTGCACGAAATTGGTAACGATCATCGGCAAGACGATAATGGCGACCGCCGACGGGAGTGACATAAAAAAGACAATGATCGGCATGGCAATTGTCGGCAACCCGAAGGCACTGATGCCTTTGACTATTCCCCCTAATGACAAGGCGGCACAGACCACGAAGAGGTGAAATAAGCTGAATTCAGGAAGGTATTCTGTGATCATGTGGGATGTACAGACGCGGTTCCGAAGAAAGAGTTGAAATATTGCTTTACAGCAAACGGATTAATTCATTCAATGCTTACCCGTTTTAAGCGGGAGTACAAGCGGTAATTCAACAGAGCCTTTATGGGCAGGAGAAGATCAGTGAAAGCATATGTCATTCAAGGTGGTGGTGGTATCAATGAGTTAAGTCTCAAAGAACAAGATATTCCCAAGCCGGGCTCAGGCGAAATTCTGGTCAAGGTGAAGGCCAATGCCATTAATTACCGCGATTTGATGATGGTCAAGAACGGCCCGACCGATGGGCGCATTCCGAATTCCGACGGTGCCGGGCTCGTGGAAGAAGTTGGTGAGGGTGTGACGGCGTTCAAGAAGGGCGACCGTGTTGTCGGCACCTTTTTTCAAAATTGGGATAGTGGGCCCATCCGCGACGATGTAATGAACAGCGCCATGGGGGGTGCCATTGACGGTATGCTCTGTGAGTATGCTGTTTTGAATGAAAATGGTGCGCTCCCGATCCCGGAACATCTGTCGTTTGAGGAAGCCTCAACGTTGCCTTGCGCCGGATTAACGGCTTGGAATTGCCTGATAGAGGCGGGCGGGGCAGCTGCAGGCCAGACCGCCCTCTTGCTCGGTACTGGCGGCGTATCGATTTTCGCGCAACAGATGGCGGCAGCGGCGGGCATAAAAACAATCCTCACCTCGAGCAGTGACGATAAACTGGCGCGAGCGCAGACCCTCGGCGCTAATGAAGTGATCAACTATCGTAGTATCCCGGATTGGGAGGCTGAGGTTGGCAAATTGACAGACGGTCACGGTGTGGATGTTGTGGTGGAAGTCGGCGGGGCCGGCACTCTTTCCAAATCTGTTGAAGCGGTTCGCATTGGCGGCCGTATCTCACTAGTGGGTGTGCTGACCGGCGGGCAGATGGATCCGACCTCAATCATGCGCAAATCTATCCGTCTTCAGGGTATCTATGTCGGGCCGCGGGATATGTTCGCGCGTATGAACGCGGCGTTGCTTCATAACGATATCCATCCCGTCATCGATACAGTCGTAGATTTCAAGGATGCCAAAGACGCCTATCATTTGATGGAAAGCGGCCAGCATTTCGGAAAAATCGTTATTTCTATTTGAGGGATCAGGTCCTTCCCAAGGAGAAGACTATGAAATTGTTACGTTATGGCCCGAAGGGTCAAGAAAAACCCGGTGTTCTGGATGAGGACGGCATTGTCCGTGATCTCAGCGGCATGATCGATGATATCACCGGCGATACCTTTACCGGCGGTGATCTGGAACGGTTGGACGCCATGGATTTTGAAGACTTGCCGGAAGTCGAGGGCAATCCACGGATTGGTCCTTGTATTGGCAATGTGGGAAAGTTCATCTGCATTGGCCTTAATTATTCCGATCATGCGGCGGAAGCCGGGCAGACACCGCCCGCCGAACCCATTGTTTTCATGAAGGCAACGACCGCCATCACCGGCCCGGATGATGATGTGGAAATACCGCGTACCTCCCAGAAAACGGACTGGGAAGTGGAACTGGGATTTGTGATAGGTAAGCGCGCCAAATATGTCGGGGTTGCCGAGGCATTGGACTATGTCGCGGGCTATTGCACGGTTAATGATGTCTCCGAGCGCTCGTTCCAGTCGGAACGCTCTGGTCAATGGACCAAAGGCAAAAGCCACGATACTTTTGGTCCCATCGGTCCTTGGCTTGTGACGGCTGATGAAGTGCCGGATCCGCAAGTGCTGGATCTTTGGCTGGATGTGGATGGGGAGCGCAAGCAAACCGGCAATACGTCCACCATGATTTTTGACGTTGCGACAATCATCTCTCACCTCAGCCAGTTTATGACGCTTGAGCCCGGGGATGTGGTGTCGACAGGAACTCCTCCAGGTGTTGGCATGGGCCACAAACCTGAACCGGTTTATCTGAAAGCCGGGCAAACAGTGACTTTAGGTGTTGATGGGCTGGGAACACAGACGCAAAAGATGGTGCAGGCGTAATCTCCAATAACGTTGGCGAAAAAACAATAAAAAGGACGCGAACAAATGAATGTGACACAGAAACCGGAATCGGTTGGATTTAGCAGCAATCGCCTGGAAGCCATAACAGATTGGATGAACCGCTATGTGGATGGCGGGAAACTAGCGGGAGCCAGCGCCTTGATCGCCCGTCGCGGTCAGATCGTCTATTCGCGAAATGTTGGGTTTGCCGATATTGACAATAATATTCCATGGAATGAAAATACCATTTCACGGTTTTATTCCATGACCAAACCGGTGACGTCTGTTGCCTTGATGATGTTATTTGAAAAGGGATTATGCCATCTCGATGACCCGGTGGAATGGTTTATTCCGGCTTTCAAGAACATGCAGGTGTTGCGACCCAATGCGCAAACCATCGAAGATACGGAACCGGCTACGGTCAAACCGACCCTTCGTCATTTGCTCACGCACATGTCGGGTCTGACATATGATTTTAACGGCGGGATATTGGGGGAGGCGTACGCCGCCATCAAAATGGATTTTGGACCTCGTCGCGGCAGCTTGGAAAGCCAGGTGGACAAGTTGGCAGAGCTGCCACTGCTCTTCACGCCGGGGGCGCGGTGGAATTATGGGGTGTCGACAGATGTGGTCGGCCGGCTGGTGGAGGTGATTTCCGGATCGGACCTGCGCAGCTTCCTGGGCGACCATATTCTCGGCCCGCTGAAGATGACCGATACAGCGTTTGATGTGTCCGATGAAAAAATTGACCGTTTCGCGTCCCTCTATGGCCGTGGCCCTGATGGTAAGATAAAGCTTCTGGATGCGGCGTCGAAATCCGTGTTCCGTGCGGGCCGGACGGAATGTTATTCAGGCGGCGGCGGTTTAATGTCGACAGCGGGAGACTATTTCAAATTCGCTGAAATGATCCGTCAACGAGGCGCGTACAACGGTGAAAGATTACTGGGCTCGCGCACTGTCGATTACATGACCCAAAACCATCTGGTCGGGGATCTGGCGGAGAATGGCCAGCCGGTCTTTTCCGAAATCTCATTTGAGGGCGTGGGCTTTGGCCTGGGTGGTTGGGTTATGCTGGATCCGCCGAAATCGCAGATGATGGGATCGGTTGGCGACTTCGGTTGGGGCGGCATGGCAAGCACGGTGTTCTGGGTTGATCCGGTTGAGGAAATGACCGTGCTGTTCCTGACCCAACTGGCCCCCAGCAGTCAGTATCCGCTGCGCAAAGAATTGCGGACGCTGGTCCATCAGGCGCTGATCGACTAAATCTCCGCGTAAATTTCCATCACATTGCCATCCGGATCACGGAAGAACAGAGTGCGGTGGCCGAAAGATTGATTGGTCGGCGGAGAGAGAAGATCAATGTCATGGGAAAGTAGTTCATCGGCGCATCGATCTACGTCGGCCACAGAAACTTTAAAAGCCAGCTGCAAGGCGGCACTTCCCGGTGGAATGGGTGCCTCGGTTTCCGTTCGTTTTGGATTGGCAAGGGTCAGTGTATTTGGGCCAATTTGATATTCAATCCAGTCGGGCGACAATTCCCGGTGGCACGCAAAGCCCAGAACGTCTTCGTAAAAAGACCGCATGGCGCCCATCTCACGAACATAGACGACCGTATAGTCAATCGCCTTGATGGCGTTAAACGGCGAGCTGGTATGATTGACCATGAGGGGCTCCTTTATAAGAACATATGAGTGTCACGCGGAAAACAATCCAGCCTGAATTTCGGTGCCGACACGGGGAATTCTAACCTGCAGGCCGCAATGCACAAACAAAAAAATAAACCATTTTAAAAAATAAAACCGGTTTAAATTTAAATATTAGAATACTACTTATTTACAACAAGATATGAAATATTCTTCCACAAGAATGGCATAAAAAAATAAGTAACCTCTTCTATCGATCGGTGATCAGACGAAGGCCCAACAGGCCGAGAATTCCCGCCGCGACGCGGTCGATATAAACCTTGGCCCGCAAGTATTTTTCGCTGACCGCGGGGGTGCTCATGACAAGGGCCAGCAGGGTGTAAAAGGCAATCTCTACCAACAGATGGTTGGAGACGATGACGATATTTTCCGCCAGGGTCATGTTGGCGGGAAAGATCACGATCAAAACGGCGGCCGCAAATAAAACTGATTTCGGGTTGAGCAGATTGATTGTGAGCCCTTGGCGAAAAGCATGGGATGTCGGCTTGTTTGTCGCCGTCACAGCCTGCCGGGCACCGGCCCACATTTTATAGGCGATATACAGCAGATAAAGCGCCCCGCCGATTTTCGCTGTGGTATAGGCCCAGGGAAATAACGTGAAGATGGTTTCAAGCCCCAACAAAGCGGCCAGCGTCCACAAGGCGGCAACCAAACCCAACCCGGCACCCATGGCAATGCCGGCGCGCCGACCCGAACTCAATGTCGTGCGGATCGCCACCAACAACGCCGGACCGGGGCTGGCGATGGCGGCAAATAAAGCGAGGTTGAAGGCGAGTAAATGTTCGAACGTCACGGCGTCTCTCCGCCCTCATCAGCGGCCACCGGCACATCCGGAACCCATAAATATCCATCCGGATCGACGAGATAGGCTTCGCGGAGCCCATGGGGTTTATCTAGAGCACCTGCCAGCACGGTGTCATCGCGCGCCCGTGCTCTGGCTTCGGCGGCATCGGGATCGCAGCCATGCAGACGCAGCTCAACGCCAACGCCGCGCGCCTGCGCTGAGGTGAGGCTGCCGGTCAGCGGATGATCCGAATAAGTATGATCCGCATGCAGCATCCAGCTGGCGCCATAGCCTCTGACAACGGCAAAATCCGGATCTGCATAGACGACCTCTGCCTCCAGCACCTGCTTTTGAAACGCCAGCGCGCGATCCATATCGCGCACCAGCAGATTAACCCCAAGCCCGGTGAGTGACCGGCCATACTCGGGGGCAGGCATCCACGGGTCGCCAATGCGTTTTTTTACCATCGGGTATCTCCTTACCAATGGATGCATTTAACATCGCGGGGATTTTATGGTCAAGGATTGACGCGGGCCCGGGGCTAGTTGATTTTACCGGGGAGGCTAAGATCGCCCGACGCGACATCAAAGACGTCCGTTATGCACAGCAGCGGCGCATGGACATTTGCATTCACTTTCAAAGCCGATGTGACACCGTCATATCCGGCTCCGGCAATGGCGCCGGCATCCGCAAACGACACATTGATCTTGATTTCCGGGCCATCAAACAAAGGTGTAAAACCGGGGCTGTCGATAAAAATTGGCAGTCCGGGCCAGGTCGCCGGCATCTTCGGTGTTTCCCCTTTGGGAATGTCTCGCACGCCCAATGCGCCTTCGCCGCAGGCCTCGGTCGGTGTTAGCACCACCCAGTGGCTGTGCCATTTCGTACCATCATTGGCCGGGTCACCGTCGCCATCCTCATCATAAAGAGGGGTGTCATCAAAGTCCGGATGGCTTGTGGCGGCAAGGGCCAATATACCGGTCTTACCCTCAAATCCAACGATTGAGGGATCGAGGGATGTCGGCCAGACATAAGAAAGCACGGGCGCGCCGCCAAGAGATCCGACCGGCTCGGGTTTTTCAGAACCGGCAACGCCATTGGTGGTCATGTGAAAAGTAACCGTTCTGCCGTTACGGTGCACATGGGCCGCCAGAATATCAAAGGCGGCGGCTTTCGAACTGTCGGCAGCAGACTTAATAGCACCTTCCTGATGAAGGGCGTGGGATTTAGGATCGCCGTCTGCAAACGCAGAACCGACGCCCAGGGATAAAGCAATTGTTGTGAGGATTAGGGGTTTCATTGTGATCTCCATATAAGTGATAGCGACTCGCTAGTAATAGCATGGAAATTTCACATTGCAATGATTATTTCGAGTCGCTACTATATAGCGATGAGTAAACTGGACCAAAATCGCGTCAAGGAATTGATTGATCGGCTTGCCCGTATCAATTCAGCCGACGAATGGGCTGAAGATATAAACCCTGTTCAATGGACAGCGTTATCCTATTTGGTCAGAGCCAACAGATTCTCCCGTTCCCCCTCACAGGTTTCCGACTTCATGACGGCAACGAGAGGGACGGTCTCACAAACGTTAAAGGCGCTTGCCAGGAAGGGACTCGTCAAAGAGGTCCGCTCGGATCAGGACAAGCGATCAATTTCTTATTCCGTTACCAAACAAGGTGAGGCACTTTTTCAAAAAATCAGCACAATTGAGGCCGCGGCACCCTTGTTGAACGACACAGACATGTCGTCGCTGCTTTCCGGTCTTGAAATGTTGGTTCGCACAACATTGCACCAGAGAGGGTTGCGTCCCTTTGGGATCTGCAAAACATGTGTCTATCATCGAAAGACCGCCCAGGGCGGGTTTTGTGAACTGCTGGACGAACCCCTCTCAATTCCTGAAACCACCCAAATCTGCCACGAACAGTCCGAGATTGCGTAACTGGGTCGTGTCCGCGATTTTTGTGTCTTTCGCGAACCAGCCGCCTGGCGGTTTGCGCTCTTTGACGCTCATCGTTTCTGTTTATTTTGGTATTGAACAACACCGGCTTGCGGACATTAGTTGTTGAGCCGGACAGTTGTTGTTGACGATGGAACCGACGGATAGGGCATGTTTCAATTGGTTCCAGATCTATATAAAGAAAGGGGTCAGAGGGAACGAAGGCAATCCCTCTGACCAAACTACAATGATTTAGCGATCAGATTTTCTTTCAACCGTTGATACTGAAGCTTCCATCTCCGGAATCGATGATCTGGTAGTCATCTAATAAAGTACGCGAAAGATGCCTCATTTGTTCCGGAATCGGTAGTTTTAACGAAATCAATTCTGCATAGCTCAGTTTATAATCACATTCATCCAAAAGAATTTGATCTTCATACTTCAACATTAGTTCGTTCATGCTGAATGTGCGTGAAGCATGCGGTAGCCATGAATCTACCAAGTGTCGATGCGATTGTATCTCTTCCTTATCGAAACTGATATAGACCTTTGGTTCGAGAATTGATGTAACACTGGAAATAACCTGCCCGAGTGAATCGTATTTAATCAATACCGGCACGACATCTTTACGGCCTGATGAATTCTGGATCTTTTTCTCACCGACAAAAAAGGCGTTTGTAACCTGATACTCCGACGGAAAAAGGTGAACTTTTACATGAGAAAAATCAAGGAACTGTTCGAGCCCACTATTCATCGCTATTTGTTTAACACTTTTATAGGCCGCTAATACCCGTTTTAGAGCAGCAGGTGGTCTGAAATCACCCTGCAGCTTATGGTCCTTTTCCATAAAAAGCAGGTCAATTTGATTTAGCTTTTCTTCCCCCATAAATCGCGAAAGCCAGTTGATTAGGCGCTCCTGATCGCCTTTGTAGCGGAGCTCGCCCTCACCGTTTCGGTATTCATTTACATCACATTGCGCCATACCGCCAACGCTGATCAGTCTAGAATTATCTTTCCAACCGGTCCAGGTAGAAGCCTGATTTGACGTACATAGACTAAGACTGGACTCCGCTTGATTTTGAAGGCTAACCTGTTCTGCAAGCAATGAGACTGACTCACTAATTTCATTCATCATACGGGCGAAGGTTGTTTTTGTTTCTTGGTCGCGTATTTTTTGATTGCTTTGATCGCGCATGTGCTCCTCCATTGCTTTTAGATGGTTAGAAAATTGATTTTTTTGAACAAGAAAACCTGCCGATAACGAGCCACTCATTAACGCAGTTGTACTGGTCACTGCCAATATCATTGCCAGGTAGTTTCCCGACAACACATTCTCAATTAGGGCGCCGGCCCCAGTAACGCCAAGGGTAACCGCGATCGCCACAGGGGCACCAATTCCAGCGACCGTGTTGAAAGATAAATAAATAGTATCCCCTGCAGTCTTCATTATGCTGCCCAGTTTTTGGCGATTGCTGAGAAGCTTTGTATCGTTAAACTCCAGTGCAATACTTTCCTTTTCTCCATGTGCAGTTGCGCGATTTTCTTTTTTTATTTGCTGTCTAAGTGCTGTTTTTGTATCGCCATACTGTGTCATGAATGTCCTCCTCTTAACCATGTTTGGTGTCCATTTTATTTATGGTTAATTCAAAACTGTAAGTCGACGCACTTCCGGGTTTGGATGCCCCGTGCTGTGCCATTTTCGATGTTAACTCATTGAAAAATAATAAATTAAGAAAATATTACTTTAAAAATGATGTTCAATTTTATATAGTAGTAATATGTTATATTCGAATACATTGCGCGAATCACACGTTAAAGACCTGACGGATATTTATGTTTCCATCAAACTCCATAACAGGCTTTTCCGAAGTCTTAGAACGAGACTCCGCGAGCATATTTTTGACTTAGATCTGGAGGAAGATTTCGACGGGAAAAAAGTCAACAGACTGTTCACAGAACAAGCGATGCCGCAACGGGCGGATCTTAGGGCAATGTTATATGATTTTGTAACATTGGACGCCTTAGGTTTTCTCAGATCAGTGCAAAAAGAGGAAAAAGCTGCAAAAGGTATTATTGAGAAGATAGAAAAACTTCAAAAGAATTTTAATGCACAGGTTGCTGGTGGTCAAAATCCCTTTCTCAGGCTAGCACGTGATGTTGACATAGCAGATTTTAATGTCGAAGTCCCCGAGGCGTTCTTGGGCAAGTTTATTGGATACAGGCGAAGTTCTATTAATGGTGATATTGTCAGGTTCTATTTTAGAATATTTAAACAAAAAGGTACAAAAAGTCCGTTTGTCCGGTATCTGAACCGTTACCAACGCGGAAACCACACCTGGCAGGTGCAGGGAAATGGTGTGTATAATGAAAGCGGTACGCTCTATTTATTTGGTCATGCGCGGAACAGTAATACCAAGAAAAGCCTAGGTTATAGAATTCAGGCAGTGCAACAAATTGGCGGTACTGACTTATTGTGTGGCCCTCTGATTTCCATGGATAGTGCGGGTCCGATTGCAGCTCGAATGTTGTTGGTTCCTTTAGGTGAGCACATGTTGACAGATTTCCAAAAAGACCAAATGGCAAAGAGCTGGCAAGGTTTTGTAGATCATATTATTAGTCAGGATTTCTCGCACAGAAAAACCGATTTCCATACAGAGATTCGGAAAAACCTAGTAAAAATATTCGGGAATGAATGCGAAAGTAAGCTCTATTATTACATTTCCAATTTCACTTTAACTACGCTTAAGGGCGTCCCGGAACCAGACAATGCGCTTATAAACACTGAAGTGTTGCTTCGTCAAATTGTGGAAACTAACGGAATGGATTTTTCTGAACATGTGTCTGCAATATTGTCTGCATTAAGAGAGAAGACCATGTTGAGAAGTGGTTAGAGAAGATTAATTTTCTATCCATTTTCGCATCCTACGCGATCCAGCCGGGACGCGCAAAACCACCTGTCCTACAGTTCCGGGACAGGTCCGAAGAACCCGATTACCAGCGCGACGCGGTCGGATGCGTCAACTTCCGCAACATCGAAGCCGGCCATCACCAGTTTATGGTTCTGGTGAATAGCCCAGTGATACCGATAGACGCCATGATGCGAGTCAACGCCGCTGGTTCGCGAATACACAGCGCCCGGTATTTTGGCTTGCACGTCGTGGACATTTGCCTCGAACCCATCGATACCGGTCACATCGATAGACGGGTCAACGAACCGGATATCGGGGGCCAGAGCCCGCTCGAGATGCTCTCGCACGCGCGACTTATCTGGCTCGTTCCAGGCAGCAAGCATATGATCAAGGGACGCTGGATAATCTGACATAGGGGGTCTCCGACAGCAGAAATAAATCGACTATACGACGATTTTTTCGCAAATCACACTCAAACCAACACAAAGCTTCCAAGGGGGGTGAGGGGTGTTTTTACCCTGCGTCTAGTCCGTCTTGGCCCCCTGATAGATCCAGCCGCCGATCAGCTTGCGTTCCTCGTCGGTCATGTTGGTGATATTGCCTTGCGGCATGGTCTTGGTGGCGACGCTTTGCTGGCGGATGCGGGTTTTCTCGCGGACAATCTGGGCCGGGGTTTCCAGCTTGACGCCTTTGGGCGGGCTGTCGAAATCCTTGCTGGTCGGGTTGGTCGCATGGCAACTGGCGCAGCGGTCATAGATGATTTTCTCGACTGCGGCGAAGGGGACCGGCGCCATATCGGCGAGGTCGGACTTTGGCGTCGATGCATAGGCGATGAAGAAGAACAGCACGAAGGCGATGGGCAGCAGGATAAATCCCTGTTTGGCCTTGCCCTGGTTCTTCATGTTGAAGAAATGCCGGACGAGGATGCCGACCAGCGCGATGCCGGCCAGCAACAGCCAGCCATAGCTGCTGCCATAAGTCATGGGATAGTGGCTGCTGATCATGATAAACAGCACCGGCAGGGTGAGGTAGTTGTTATGCAAGGAGCGTTGCTTGGCCCACAAACCGGGGAGCGGATCGGCGGGTTCTCCGCGCTTGGCGGCGTTGACCATCTTGGTCTGGCCGGGGATGATGATGACCAGCACATTGGCGACCATGATCGTGCCCATGATGGCGCCGACATGGATATACGCCGCGCGCCCCGTGAAGACCTGAGACAGGCCCCAGGCGCTGGCGGTCAGCAGGATAAACAGCACGACGCCAAAGACGGCTTGATTATTGATCAGCGGGGAGCGGCACATCATATCATAGACGAACCAGCCGCCGACGATCGATCCGATGCCGATGAGGATGGCCACATCGACCGAGATATCGGCGATGCTTTTGTCGATGGTGTAAATCTCGGCGCCGAAATAATACAGCATGGTCAGCAGGATGAAACCGCTGATCCAGGTGAAATAGGCCTCATATTTGAACCAATGCAAGGTCGGCGGGATTTGCGGCGGCGCGGCGCGATATTTCTGCACCTCGTAAAAGCCACCGCCATGTACGGCCCACAGCTCACCGCCGACGCCGGCTTTGTCCTTGTAGCCGTCTTTTTCGGGCGGGGTCAGGTTCATGTCGAGCCAGACAAAATAAAATGAGGCGCCGATCCAGGCGATCCCGGTAATCATGTGAATCCAGCGAACTGCCAGCTGCACCCATTCCATCATTTCTACTGCCATGGATCTCGTCTCCCTCTTCCCCTGATCGCATCTACCCCGCGAATTACCGACTATAGAGAATTTCCATTATCTACAAAATCACAAAAATAATGATTTACTATAAAAAATATATTGATAATCATGTGTGTTCGCGGCGGAAGCGGAAGCGGAAGCGGAAGCGGAAGCGGAAGCGGAAGCAGAGGCGGAGGCCGCGGTTACGGTTGAGACCGAGGTTGAAGCGGAGTTGGAGTTGGAGGTGGGCTGGAAATCGGAGAGGGATTAGGAATAGGAGAGGGAGCGGGATATGGGAACGTTGGTGAATATGGCGGCATTTGTGGCAGTGGTGGAGCAGGGCAGCTTTTCACAAGCCGGCCGGGAGTTGCGACAATCGACGGCAGTGATCAGTGCCCGGGTCGCCAAACTGGAGACCGAAATCGGTGTGCGCCTTCTCTACCGGACCACCCGTCAGGTGGTGCCGACCGAAGAGGCGCTGATTTATTTCGAACGCTGTAAAAATATCTTGAGAGATGTTGAGAATGCCGAGGCGTCGCTGACCCCGCCCGACCGGAATCCGCGCGGCAGCATCACCATTTCGGCGCCGGTGAGCTTTGGCCGGCGCTGTCTGGCGCCGCTGATCTCGCGCTTTTGCGAGTCCCATCCTGACCTGCAGTTCCGCTTGCAGCTGACCGACCGGCTGGTCGATTTGGTCAAGGACAAGGTGGATATTGCGATCCGCATGGCCGATCTTGACGATTCCACCATGAAAGCCCGTAGGCTAGCCCATGACCATCGGGTGATGTGTGCCACGCCGGAGTATCTGGCCCGCGCCGGCACGCCCGAGGTCCCGGCGGATTTGCTCAAGCATGAGTGCTTATTGCTGCGCTTTCCCGGTTCGACCCAGTTTCAATGGCAGATTATTGAGGGCGGGAGGCTGGTCACCGTGCCGGTAAAAGGCAATCTGGACACGGATAATGGAGATGTCCTGACCGACTGGGTGCTGGAAGGACGGGGACTGGCGGTCAAGTCCGTCTGGGAAATCATCGACGACCTGAATGCCGGCCGGCTGGTTCGGGTGATGCTTGACTATCCGCCCAATTCCCATCCCATATGGGCGGTGTTTCCTGGCGGACCCTATCCGCCGCCGCGGCTTCGATTATGGATTGATCATCTGGTCGGCGCGTTTCAAAGCTGGGACCCCCATCACCCGGAGAGATTTGGGTAAGCCGCCAACAGCTGGTCGATCATATAGGGAAAGTTGCTAGCTACCGTAAAAATATCAACTAAATATTGAAATTAATTAAATTATTACAATCTATAGGAGCGTTAAACCCTACAAGAGAAGGATAATTTATGAGAGCATTTCTCGTCCAATATGCCAAAAAAGCCATTAAACAAGCGACAAAATCGCTTGCTCATTCACAGCCCGTTATCAAGCCATTTTACCAATTACGTCGTGTTCAACCATTTACAGTCGTCGCATTTAGTAAACATATATCAGATACTCGGGAACCGGAGGCCGCAGGTCTGTTCACACCTTATTTTTCGGAGCGAAGTGACTGGGTTGATATCGTCGGTCATTCCGTACCATCATTTGATGATGAGGACGATATATCCAGTGTTCTGATGTTTTATGAAGAGGAGCTTTATGGCGATGCGAAGCCAGATCCAAGCAAGACAACCAAGAAAGCTTCCATGAGCAGAGCATGGCCAGTAACAGTTAATGATTTAAAGGAAATTTTTGACGGCGATGAAACAAAACTTGCGCAACAGGTTGGCAAGAAAAAAGCATCAGAAATAACCGTTGAATTGGCTGTCGGATACCTCGAAGGTAAAAATGTTAGATTATTCAGCTGTTCCGCGGGACGCTACAGTGAAGTTTTAGGTAAAAATCTCGCACAAGACCTGGCCAACAAATTACATCGTTATGTGATAGCGGAGACCTATGACGGCATAGTCCGGCATCGAGACGAATTTGACCTTGCGACAGGTGCACCAAAAGAGCGAGGATACGCTTATCTGGATCCGACAAAAGGATCATTCTTTTTATATAAACCAGGGGGTGATGCTTCTTTGAAACAGCCTGGACGTGAACTTGGAAGAGAGAAATCTGGGGCCCAAAAAATCGAACTCAACATGGGAAATTTTTCGCAGATACCCTGGGTCGATACGGCGACGGACGAGGCGGAAAAATTGATAGCCGAAGATCTAAAGGATAATCCCAAATTGCTGGATCGAACGGAAGACGAGGCTGAGGCAAGTCTAAATTCAATTAGTCAGCTGGATAATCTGGCACAACCCGACACTGGCGCGGACGATATTGACGTCTCCATTCAACCATTAGTAACGCAAGATATGAGCAAGATGGATGAAGTCGAATAATAAAACCAGGCCTTTGGAGTTGGCCTGATTGCTATCAGCCTGTCTGACAGCGCCACTCTTTTTTACTCAACCCATGTATATCTGAAAATTGAGATGGTGATATAGCGCGAAAAGTGTTTTCTAGGCCTGACAGATCAGTCGCGGCGGCTCTTATCCGCGGTCGCGACTGCAAAAATGGTCAATTATCTCGTCAGTACTTTCAAAGCTGGGATCCCCATCACCCGGAGAGGTTCGGGTAAGTGGCCACCAGCTGGTCGATCACATAGGTAATATCCCCTGCCGTCGTCCCTCGGCCGATGCCCAGACGAAGCGTCGCCGAGGCGTCTACGGCGCTTTGCCCCATGGCCAGCAGCACATGGGAGGGGCGGGCATCGCGCGATGTGCAGGCAGATCCGGTCGCCAGGGCCAGATCGGGCAGCGCATGCAGCAGATCTTCGGCCTCAATGCCGTCAAAGCGCAGACTGAGACATCCAGGGATTTGTCGATCCGCCGCCTCGTTCACCTGAACAGCTGATCCGAGCGCGGTTCTAAGGCCGGTCACAAGCTGCCGGCGCAACTCAGAAATCCACGTCGCATCGGCCTCTCGTTGATCCGTTAGCAAAGCACAGGCCGCCCCCAATCCGACACAAAGCGCCGTTGGCAGCGTTCCGGCGCGCAGCCCTTTTTCCTGAGCCCCGCCATGCAGCAACGGGGTGAGGGCGCATTCCTCTCGTTGATAGAGAGCCCCGATCCCCATGGGACCATAAATCTTATGTCCGGACAGGCTG
Source organism: Sneathiella sp. (assembly GCF_036960985.1). NCBI lineage: Bacteria > Pseudomonadati > Pseudomonadota > Alphaproteobacteria > Sneathiellales > Sneathiellaceae > Sneathiella > Sneathiella sp. The sequence goes on from NZ_JBALWD010000007.1 coordinate 123,577, forward strand.
AGCAGATCGACGGCGGTCTGCCCGACATCGAGCTCTTTTGTGCTGAGCCCTTGCGCCGCATCACTGTGAAAGGTAATCCCTGCATCGCGGCAAATTTGCCCGAGGACGTCCAGATCATGGCAGACGCCGGTTTCATTATTGGCCATCATGGCGCTGACCAGCACCGTCTCGGGACGCAGCGCCTGTTTCAGCTGATCCAGATCCAGCCCGCCGCGGGCGTCAACCGATAAAAGCGTCACCTCGACCCCTTCCGCTTGCAGCTGTTTCAGTGGTGCCAAAACCGCTTCATGCTCCGTCGCTACCGAGATCACATGGCGGGCGCCGTTGTGGCTGCGCACATGACCCAGAAGAGCCAGATTGTTGGCCTCGGTTGCGCCGGAGGTAAAGATGATTTCTTGCGGCTCGGCCCCCAGTAACTCGGCAATCTGCTGCCGCGCCGCCTCGATGGCATTGCGGGCGTCATGGCCAAATCCGTGAGTGCTGCTATGGGGATTGCCCCATAAGTGATCGAGATACGGGGCCATCTGCCGCCGCACCACGGGATCAAGCGGCGTCGATGCCTGATAGTCCAGATAAAGCGGCAAGGCGATGGTTGCGCCTTTATGGATGATGCTACGCGGCGTCATAATCCGCAACATAGGCGGTGAGCTTATCTTGTAGCGCCTGCTTTTGGCGATCAGAAATAAAACTGGCATCGAAGCCGTTGCGGGCCAATGTCAGAATATGATCCTTCGTCATGTCCAGTGGGCCAACCACCGCGTCAAAATTTTCGTTCATATAGCCACCGAAATACGCCGGATCGTCGGAGTTCAGGGTCGCCTTGAGGCCAAGGTCGAGCATTTTGCGGATTGGATGCTGGCGCATATCGGACACACCGGCCAGATGGTAATTGGACAACGGACAGACCGTCAGCGCCATATTTTCCGAGACCAGACGCGCCACGAGCGCGTCATCTTCAAGCGCCCGGTTGCCGTGATCAAGCCGGTCGATTTTTAACAGATCCAACGCTTCATAAACATACTCTGGCGGGCCTTCTTCCCCGGCATGGGCAACGGCCAGAAATCCAGCCTCTTTGGCGGCCGCAAAAACCCGCGCGAACTTCGACGGGGGATGCCCAAGTTCCGATGAATCCAGTCCGACGCCGGCGATCTTGTCTTTATGGGGCAGGGCCAGCTCAAGGGTTGCAAACGCGTCTTCTTCGCTGAGATGGCGTAGGAAGCACAGGATGAGTTTTGATGATATACCGTAAGTCGCCGTGCCGTCGTCAAGCGCCCGGGAGATACCGCCCACAACCGTTTCAAAAGACACGCCGCGGCCCGTATGGCCCTGCGGATCAAAGAAAATTTCCGTATGGATAACGTTCTGGTCATGGATTTTCGTCAGATACGCCCAGGTTAGATCGTAGAAATCCTGCTCCGTCATCAGAACTCCCATCCCTTGATAATAAATATCGAGGAAGTCCTGCAGGTTAGAAAAATCATAGGCTTTACGCACATCCTCGACGGAGGCGAAGGGCAAGTCGATTTTATTGCGGGCGGCAAGCTCGAACATCAGTTCCGGCTCAAGGCTGCCCTCGATATGCATATGGAGTTCTGCTTTTGGCATGCCCTCATAGAATGTCTTCAAGTCCTGCATCTCATTCTCCTCATCCTTTAGGGCCTAAATAATAACCCCGCCGACCCATTCAAGATCGGCGGGGTCATAATCTTGGTCGTCTGGTTATTTAGGCAGCTGTCCTTCAACGCCTTCAACATACCAGTTCATACCGAGCAATGTACCATCATCAAGTTCTGATCCTGCGGCTGCGCCGACAGAACCATCTTGCTTGTTGAACGGGCCTGCAAACGGTTTGATTGATCCGTCTTCAATGCCTTTGCGCGTGTCTTCAGCAAGCTGAATGACATCTGCCGGGATTGCCTTGTTATACGGCGCCAGCTGAACCATACCGGAGTTGAAACCACCCCATGTATCCTCTGATTTCCAGCTGCCGTCGAGGACGGCTTTGGTGCGGGCGATATAATAACCGTCCCAGTCGTCAATGATGCCGGTCAATTGCGCTTTTGGTGCAAATTTGACCATGTCGGAAGCCTGGCCAACAGCCCAGACACCGCGAGCTTCTGCAACTTGCAGAGGGGCCGGGCTGTCTGTGTGCTGCAGGATAACGTCTGCGCCCTGGTCAATCAAGGCTTTGGCGGCATCGCCTTCTTTACCTGGATCGTACCAAGTACTGACCCAGGCAACCTTGACAACCACATCAGGGTTGACGCTGCGCGCTGCCAGGATCATGGCGTTGATACCCCGAACAACTTCTGGAATTGGGAAGGAGCCGATATAACCGATAACGTTGGATTTTGTCATCTTACCGGCAATTTTACCGACCACATAGCGGCCTTCATAAAAGCGCGCAGAATAGTTGCTGACATTGTCCATGCGCTTATATCCGGTGGCATGTTCGAACTTGACGCCCGGGAACTGCTTCGCCACTTTCAATGTCGGGTTCATATAACCGAAAGAGGTGGTGAAAATAAGCTTATGACCATCGGCGGCCATTTTGCGGATGACGCGTTCGGCATCGGGGCCTTCCTTGACGCTTTCCACGAATGTTGTCTTGACCTTGTCGCCAAACTCATTCTGGACGGCCTGACGGCCGAGGTCATGACGGTATGTCCAGCCATGATCGCCCACGGGGCCAACATAGACAAAGCCTACTTTGTCTTCTGCGCCGGCACTTCCCGCGACCAGCATGCTGGCGGCAACGGCGGCTGCACCCAGCAGGGTTGAGATATGTTTTAACTTCATTACGTTCTCCTCTGTTTAAATAACGTTTCTTGTTTCTTCAATTTAGGCCGCAGGGTGGAATATCTTTCCAATGCAGGCCGGTGCGTGTTTTCTTATTCTAGATTGGTCTTTTGATATCAGCACCAGTACAAGGACTGTAGCCAGATACGGAAGCATGGATAAAATCTGTGACGGTAAGTCTATCCCAGCTGCCTGCGCATGCAACTGCAAGATTGTGATGCCGCCAAACATATAGGCGCCAACCAGAACAAGGCCGGGCTTCCAGGTGGCAAAAACGATCAGGGCAAGAGCGATCCAACCGCGGCCTGCCGTCATGTTTTCTGCCCACATCGGGGTGTAGGCAAGAGACAGATAAGCGCCGCCGATGCCAGACATCGCGCCGCCAAAAATAACCGCCATATAGCGGATGCCGATGACAGAATAGCCGATGGAATGGGCCGCATCGTGAGAATCGCCAACAGCCCGGAGAATCAACCCGGCTTTGGTTTTGTATAGGAACCAGCTGACGGCAGCGACCATGACAAAGGACAGATAGACTAATCCGTCCTGCCCGAACACAATGGGGCCGATTATCGGAATATCCGAAATCCCGGGAATGTTGAGTTTGGACAGGGCTTGCACGGGCTCTCCTACAAACTCTTGACCCATTAGCGCGCTCAATCCGACACCGAAAAGGGTCAGGGCAAGGCCGGTGGCGACCTGATTGGCCATCAGGGACAAGGTCAGGATGCCAAACAGGAAGGCCATAAACCCGCCGGCGACGGCGGCAAGGGCCACGGCCAGAAAATAATTACCGGTGACGGTCGCAGTCACAAATCCGGTCACGGCGCCGACCAGCATCATGCCTTCAACGCCGAGGTTAAGGACGCCGGATTTCTCGGTAACAAGTTCCCCAAGGGCGGCGAAGACAAGCGGCGTTGCCGCGGTGATGACGGTAAGAATTACCGGAACGATCCAATCAAAACCAGACATTATGACGCTGCCTTTCCAAAGCTATTCAAACGAAAGCGATAGTGAACCAGAACGTCACACGCCAAGAGATAAAACAGGATCATGCCCTGAAACACACCGGTGACGGCCACCGGCAAGCCAAGATTAATTTGGGCCGTTTCACCGCCGAGATATGTCAGCGCCATCAGCAATCCGGCAAACAGGATGCCAACCGGATGCAGCCGTCCGAGGAAGGCGACAATAATCGCTGTAAATCCATAACCCGGCGAGATGCTGGGCAGGATCTGATCGATGGGACCAGAGACTTCCGACAAGCCGGCGATACCGGCCATGCCGCCGCCAAACAACAGGCCGAACCAGATGATCTTTTTCTGGCTGAACCCGGCATAGCCGCCGGCCGTCGGGGCGGAGCCGATAACCTTGATTTGAAAACCGATCAGGGTTTTCGACATCATGATCCAGGCCCCAAAGACCGCCATAAAGGCCAGCAGGGTACCAAAATGCATGCGCGTTCCGGCAATCAGGATCGGCATGTCGGCGCTTTCGCTGAACGTCCGGGATTCAGGGAAGTTGAACCCGTCTGGATCGCGCCACGGGCCAAGTACCAATAGCGACAGGATCTGCTCGGCCACATAAACCAGCATCAGGCTGGTCAGGATCTCGTTGGCGTTGAAGCGGGTTTTCAGGAACGCCGGGATGGCCGCCCAGGCTGCGCCGCCGAGGGCGCCGAGCAGGATCATCGCGGGCAGCAGGAAGACGCTGTCGATTTCATGGAAATAGATAAAGAGACTACTGCCGACAATGGCGCCCATGATCAGTTGGCCCTCGGCACCAATATTCCACACATTGGCCTTGAAACCGACCGACAGGCCGATGGCAATCAGGATCAACGGCGTGCCTTTTACAAACAGCTCTGACAGGCCATATTCCGAATTGATCGGCAGGATGAAGAAGTTATACAGCGCTTCGACAGGGCTGACGCCGAGCAGGGTGAACAGCACGACGCTGGTCAGCAAGGTCAGGGCCAACGCAAAAACCGGCGTTAAATAGATCATGGCGCGCGAATATTCGGCGCGTTTCTCGATTTTAAGCAACATTGGTTTGCCCTTCCGTTTCGCCCAAGCCGTGGGTGCCGCCCATGAGCAAGCCAATTTCCTCGATGGTGATGTCCTGAATGTTGCGGGCAGGTGAGAGCCGGCCTTCGGCAATCACCGCAATGCGATTGCTGATGGCAAACAACTCGTCCAGATCCTGACTGACGACCAGCACGGCCGCGCCTTGTTCGGTCATGTCGATCAGCGCCTGATGGATTGCCGATGCCGCCCCGGCATCTACACCCCAGGTGGGATGCGCGACAATAATCACATTGGGGTTTTGCAACACTTCACGGCCAACAATAAATTTTTGCAAGTTGCCGCCGGACAGGCTGTCTGCCGTATGATTGATGCCCGGCGTGCGCACATCAAACTTGTCGACAATTTCCTGCGCGTAACGCGATGTGGCACCGATATCAATAAACCCGGCCTTCATCAGGTTCATGCGGCGGTAACCGCTGAGGAAAGCATTTTCCGTCAACATCATTTCCGGCACCGAGCCATGACCGAGGCGGTCTTCTGGCACAAACGCCAGCCCCAGATCCCGCCGTTGCGCCGGTGCGAGGCGGCTCATAGACTGACCATCCAGCTGCACGGCCTCCAGATCGGTAACCGTTGTCTCACCGCTGAGCGCGGATAACATCTCGATCTGACCATTACCGGCGACCCCGGCAACCCCCAGGATCTCGCCGCCTCTGACTTCAAAATTAATACTACTGAGATCTATGCCGAACTCGGCATCCGCATCCACGGTTAGATTGCGCACCCGCAGGCGGACCGGGCCTGCCTCCGCCACGTCATGATGCTCCGGCGCCTTCAAATCCGTGCCGATCATCATTTCTGCCAGGCTTTTTGCGGTTTCCTGTGTGGGATCGCATTCGCTGATATATTTACCGCCGCGCAGGATCGTCGCCTTGTGACACAGCGCTTTGATCTCATCGAGTTTATGGCTGATATACAGGATCGAGACACCTTCCGACGACAACCGGCGCAAGGTTTCGAACATTTTATCCGCTTCTTGCGGCGTCAAAACCGATGTCGGCTCATCCATGATCAGCAGTTTGGGTTTTTGCAGCAGGCAGCGAACAATCTCGATGCGCTGCTTCTCGCCGACTGACAAGGTATGGACCTGCCGGTTTGGGTCCAGCGGCAGCCCATAGCTATTGGAAATCTCGACGATCCGGTTCTCCAGATCTTTCATGTTCTGGCTGCCAGACATGCCCAGGGCAATATTCTCGGTCACGGTCATCGCTTCGAACAAGGAGAAATGCTGGAACACCATGCCGACACCGATTTTCCGCGCCGTATGCGGGTTCGGTATTTCAGTTAGCTCACCTTCCCAGAAGATGTCCCCTTCATCGGCTTTCAGAACACCATAAATGGTCTTCACAAGGGTACTTTTCCCCGCCCCGTTCTCGCCCAGCAACGCATGAATTTCACCGGGCATAATTTTCAGATCAATATGATCATTCGCCAGGCATCCGGGATATTGTTTCGTTATCCCCTTCAATTCAAGCTGCGGTATCGTTCCGCTGCTACTCGTCATTCAACAATCTCCCCCGATATGCAAATCAGTTGCCGATTTTCGGCTTATGGATCTGCTTTATTCTATTGTCGCGCCCCTGCGCTTTGAGTTTCACTTGGCGCCATTGTCTGCGCTTGTTTTTGCACCATCATTGCTATTTCCGCTGCAACACTGATGGCTATTTCGGCTGGACGCTTTCCGCCTAGTTCACGTAACCCGATAGGGCAAGTGATCCGGCGAATATCGTTCGTCTTCAATCCGCGAACAGCCAACCGTTTTTCAAATTTTTTCTTCTTCGTAGCAGATCCGATCAAGCCCAAATAGCTTTCGCCAGAGTCTTTCAAAACGGCTTCGCAAATCTCGAGATCCAGTTGATGGCTATGTGTCATGACCAGAAAATATCCACCTGCCACACATTTTGAAACTTCGGAAGCCGGAGAATTCGAAATGCGTTTAATCACATTTTTTGGCAATAATGCCGGAAACTCATCGGCCCGCTCATCAATCCAGGTGATTGTACATGGAAGCGGTGATAGTGCGGTGACGACGGCCTTTCCGACATGTCCGGCGCCGAAAAGGGTCACTTGAAATTCAGAAGTCGACATCGATTGAACCAGGCTGAAGGCTGCGTCATTCGAACTGCTGGACGAGACGATTTCGGCGCCCGGATTATGTAGTCTCCGGTAAATTGCGGCCTGCAAAGGTTTATCCAAATATAGCCTAGTATCCGTGGACGATAGGAGCTGTCGTCGGCAATCTTCACTTGTCCATTGAGTTAATAGAACGGATTCCCTGTTATAATTATTTAACTGGTTAAATATCGTATAATCGTCTATTGTTAGTTTGCTGACGAGTATATCAACATGACCACCGCAACATTGGGCGAGTTCAGGCCCTAAAGGTAATTGAAGCCGGAAGGACGCCTGTTCGCCAGATGCTTCCAGTAACGTGCGCGCCTTTTCCACAGCCATATATTCTAACCGGCCGCCGCCAATGGTTCCTGCAAGTGCGCTTGCGGTGACGAGCATGCTGGCCCCTGTTTCGCGAGGTGTTGATCCTTTTACCTCACCAACGGTGATAAGCACGGCTTCTTCTTCCAGACCTTCGATGGCTGCCAATATGCAGGGCCAGTTATTCATTGAGCTGCCTCACTAGACATTTGCGTCTGGGCAGTCTTTTGCATTTCTCGAACACTCATCAAAATCCGTTCGGGCGTTGCGGGCGCATCCAGATCTGGATATTGCCTGTAATTTGAAACGCTGCTGACCGCATCGGCAAGGGCTGAAAGAGCTGAGATGGCCAGCATCAGTGGCGGCTCGCCCACAGCTTTTGATTTGAAAATAGAATCTTCAACATTTATGCCATCTTCAAAAATTTCCATATTGAAGATCTCAGGCCGGTCGCTGCATGCCGGTATCTTGTAAGTGGACGGCGCGTGAGTTTTGAGAACCCCTTTTGCGTCAAAATAGAGTTCTTCCGTTGTGAGCCAGCCCATGCCTTGGATAAACCCACCCTCGATCTGACCTTTATCGATATCGGGGTTAAGACTCTTGCCCGCATCATGGAGGATATCGACCGCGACGACTTTATTTTCACCTGTGAGGGTATCGATGACGACTTCAGAAACCGACGCACCATAGGCGAAATAATAGAACGGGCGCCCGGATAATGTGGCGGCATCATAATGGATTTTCGGTGTGCGATAGTACCCCGTCGCGGACAAAGAAATACGGTTCATATAAGCGGCTTGCACTAAATCTTTAAAAGCCATTTCTTCTGCACCGACGCGAACCCGGTTGGGAAGGAAGACAACAGCTTCCTCATCTACTTTATAATGGGCCGCAGCGAATGTTACGAGCCGCTCCTTGATTGTATTGGCGGCTGCTTCGGCTGCCTTGCCATTTAGATCCGATCCGGATGAAGCCGCTGTCGGTGACGTATTCGGCACCTTATCTGTCCGCGTTGCTGTAATTTTTACTTGGCCGACATCGATCTGCAGTATTTCGGCAACTACCTGTGCAACCTTGGTATAGAGACCTTGTCCCATTTCCGTCCCGCCGTGATTAATCATGGCGCTGCCGTCTGTATAGACATGCAACAAAGCACCCGCTTGGTTAAGGTGGGTGGCAGTAAAGGAAATGCCAAATTTTACGGGGGTCAACGAGATACCCTTTTTCAAAACTGGGCTGGTTTCATTGAATTTTCGAATGGCCTTACGCCGGGCCACATAGTTTGAAGATGTAACAAGCGCATCGATTATTTCCGGTGCGACATTGTCTTCGACCGTCATTTGATAGGGCGTTACATTGCGTTCTGTCTTGCCATACAGATTAATTTTGCGAACCTCTAGAGGGTCTTTATTCAAGAATGAGGCAATGGTATCCATCACGCGTTCAGGTATTAACATGCCTTGTGGTCCGCCGAACCCTCGAAACGCCGTGTTTGATACGGTATGTGTCTTACAACGATGAGAGACAATGGAGACATTTTCCAGGAAATAACAATTGTCCGCGTGGAACATGGCCCGGTCATTAATGGAAGCGGACAAATCAACAGAACGTCCACAACGCGACGCGAAGACGAAATCGGCGCCAAGAATACGGCCGTCATCATCGAAGCCGACATCGAAATTGACGACGAAATCGTGGCGTTTGCCGGTCATGATCATATCATCATCACGATCTAGCCTGATTTTCGTAGGACGCCCGGTTTTGACGGCGGCCAACGCCGCCATTGCCGCATACCAGGCACCTTGTGTTTCCTTGCCACCAAAAGCACCGCCCATGCGGCGAATTTCAGTGATAATGGAATGATCGGAAACTTTTAGAACCTTGGCGACATTATGCTGGACTTCCGTCGGATGTTGAGTTGACGAATATACGAAAACATCATCATCTTCTCCGGGAACCGCAAAGGCTATCTGACCTTCAAGATAGAAATGCTCCTGTCCACCTATTTCCATACGGTTACTGATCCGATTTGGCGCTGCTTCGATAGCCTCAACGGGGTTGCCACGGATAATTTCACGTGAGGGTAGAACAAAGGAATCTGCGGCGATCGCTTGCTCGACGGTCAGTAAAGCCGGGAGTTCTTCATATTCGACGATGGCCAGTTTGGCTGCGGATCGAGCCTGCTCAATGGTTTCGGCGGCGACGGCAAAGATGGACTGTCCAACACATTCAACAAGATCTTCCGCGAACAAAGGATCGTCGCCAGCAATTGGGGAGGCGTCATTGATCCCGGGCACATCGTCGGCTGTTAGAACTGCAGCAACACCGGGGGCGGTTTTGACTGCCGAGACATCAAGCTTCAGCAGCCGCGCATGGGCCTTCTGGCTTTGTGCCACATACAGCATAAGCATGTCTTTAGGCTCGGCGATATCATCAATGTAAGCGGCTTCACCGGCAACCTGTTTGGCGGCGCTGTCATGGGCCAGGCCTTTATAAATGGCGCCCTTGATCTCAGAAGAAGATGGATTATGCATAGGCCATTTTTCCTTCTCCAACGATGCGGGTATCGATGTCGGGAGACGACGTTTCAATAAAGAATTTTTTCAGAAGGTTTTGAGCACTCATCATACGATAGTCTTTACTGGCACGCATATCGGACATGGGTTGATAGTCATCTGACATGATTTTCATAGCCTGCTCAACGGTAGCGAGAGACCAGTCCTGTCCGAGTAAAGCTGCCTCAGTTTTTGCAGCACGCATGGGTGTTCCGGCCATCCCGCCGTAACAAATGCGGATGCTGTCGACTTTATTGTTGCTAAGCGACATATGAAAAGCGGCGCAAACCGCCGAAATATCTTGATCAAACCGCTTTGAAATTTTGTAGGTTGAAAAGAAATTATTCTTTTCGGGCAGAGGCAAATAAAGCTTTTCGACGAATTCACCGCGGCGCAGATCCTGTTTTCCATATTCGATGAAGAAATCCTCCAGCGGTATGTCGCGGAATCCCTCAACGGAACGCAACCGTAGCCGGGCATTCAGGACAATCAGGGCAGGGGGGGTATCGCCGATCGGCGAGCCATTCGCAATGTTTCCACCAATAGTTCCGGTATTTCGGATCTGAGTTGACGCAATGCGGCGGATCAATTCACCAAAATCAGGATAATGGGAGGCAATTTCCCCCCATGCTTCGCTATAAGTGACACTGGCGCCGATAGCGAGTTCATCCCTTTCAACTGACATGTTTTTTAATTCAGCGACTTGGCCAAGATAGACGACAGTAGCAAGCTCACGATGTTGTTTGGTAACCCAAAGGCCGACATCCGTCGCGCCCGCAAGAATAGTTGCATCCGGGTTTTCGCTTAAAATTTCAGACAGTTCAGCAATTGTTTTTGGTGCAAAATACTGCCGATCCTGAAATTTTAGATGCAGGCTTGGGTCTTCCTGCAGAGAGGATAGCAACTGAACTGTGGCTGGTGATTGATCATGGAATTTGTCTCGAGGTTTACCCTCTGCAATATCCTGCGCGGCCTGAATAATCGGACCATAGCCGGTGCAGCGGCAAAGGTTCCCCGCCAAAACATTGTCGATATGACCGCGATCAGAATTGCTGTCTGAATGCATTTCCGCAAACATCGACATAACAAAGCCGGGTGTGCAGAAACCGCATTGAGTACCATGTCGTGCAACCATTGCTTCTTGAACCGGATGCAAACTGCCGTCTTCGGATTTTAAATCTTCCACGGTAATCAGTTCCTTGCCATCCAATGTTGGCAGGAACTGAATGCAGGCATTGACTGCTTGATACCGAAGGGCCCCGTTGACGATTTCACCAACGACAACACTGCAGGCACCACAATCACCTTCCGCGCAGCCTTCCTTGGTCCCGGTCAGCGCTTGCTCATAGCGGAGGAAATTCAAGACGGTTTTTGTCGGATCGACATTTTCCATCTCTACAATTTCACCTCGTTGAACAAAGCGTATTTTCTGTCTCATAAATCTCTCCGGGTCTTATAGTCTAGGTATAGCGGTCAAGCTAAAAACAAAGTTCTCGTTTATCGTATTCCTACACTTCATCAATGTGTTTTGGCAGGATCAGGTTCAGGAAAATGGCCAGAAAAGCGGCTGGAAACAAACCTGATGTTAATAGCATCGTCGCCCAGCCAGGTAATGCAGCAACCACGCCAGGTTCGGCTTTCAGGCCAAGCCCAACGCCAAGAGACAGGGCAATAATCACCATGTTCCGGCGATCCATATCAACGTCGCTCAGCAGTTTGAGACCGGCGCCAGCAATCATACCGAACATGACGACAGCAGCCCCGCCGAGAACAGCATTTGGCATGGCAGCGACGATAGCGCCGATTTTAGGGAAAAAGGCCGCAAGGATCAGGAATACGGCGCCGATTGTAACCACATGTCTGCTCATCACACCGGTAAAGGAAATCAGCCCGACATTCTGGCTATAGGAGGTGTTGGGCATGGATCCAAAGACGGCACCGAGCGCTGTACCAAGACCATCGGCCATTGTTCCGCCGGAGATTTCCTTGGCGGTTGGTTCGCGGCCGGCGCCACCTTTGGTGATACCTGATATATCACCGACAGTTTCGATCGCTGAGACAATTGCCATCAAGCACATCCCAATAATTGCCGTCATGGCGAGATCGCTGGTGAAATCAAAGCCGTACTTCAAAGGTTCGGGGATGGAGAACCAGGCGGCATTGGTGATTTTCTCAGCATTGACCATACCCATAGGAATGGCCACCAGATACCCAATTACCAAACCAATAAGAATGGCGGATGCTGAAGCAATCCCTTTTGTCAGAAACTTGGCAGCCAGAATACTGACGATGACAAGGCATCCAAGGAACAGATGATACCAGGCGCCGAAATCCTTGGTGACGAATTTTGCAAATTTACCGCCGCCCATGTATTCAACGCCAACCGGAATTAGTGCAAGACCGATGGTCATAACCACGAGACCTGTGACCAGAGGCGGAAGAATTCCGCGGAACCGTCCGATCACGGTTCCGATTAGGAAATGAAAAATCCCGCCGACGAATGTCGCGGCAAATATAATTGGTAACGCGGCCAATCCGCCCGCTGCTTTAGCAACAGGGATAAGAACCGGGAGAAAGGCAAAACTCGTTCCTTGCATGATGGGAAGGCGGGCGCCAATAGGACCGATGCCAATGGTTTGCAGCAACGTCGCCAATCCGGCGACAAGCATTGACATCTGAATCAGGAAAACGGTGTCGGCACCTGCTAATCCTGCCGCGTTGGCAATAATAAGGGGAACCGTGATATTTCCGGCAAACATAGCCAAGACATGTTGAATGCCAAGGGGGATTGCCTGTCCGATCGGTGGCATATGATTTGGATCGCGAACATTTGTTGATCCTGATCCTGCCGCGGACGCGTTTGATGAAATCTCACTCATGTGTCTGTCCCCTTGTTGAAAGCATCGGCCCTTCGAATTATTCCGATTAAGCCAGCATCCACCCTGTTTTAGTTTTGCTCGTGCGCCGTTCTAGCTCCCACGATATGTCGAATAGCTGTAAGGCGAAACGAGAAGCGGCACATGGTAGTGCTCCGCCGCGTTCGAGACACCAAATCTCAAGACGATATCGTTCAGAAAGCGGGGCGTTGTCACGGGTGTTCCTTGACGGTCAAAATACTCCCCAGCATGAAAAACCAATTCATATTTGCCAACTAATAATTCCTTGCCCTCTAGTAACGGCGAGTCACATCGGCCATCGTCATTGGTTACTACTGTTTTGAGATGTACATGAACATCCGCCTTGACGGCGAACAAATCAATCCTGATGCCTTGCCCTGGTTTTCCAGCTGCCGTGTCCAGAATATGCGTCGTCAGTTTCCCCATGTTGCTCCCCACAACTTGACCCAAAATAGTATGGGACATTCTGACTCCTAGCACGAGGAGTAATTTATTGTCTACATTTTTTATTATTTTTGTGAACAATATTATTGGATAAAGTGTGTACAATTATATTTTTTATTGTATAACAGTTGGGAAATGACGAGGGAATTGAAAAACAAAATGAGCAGTAGTGCCCCAATAACCGCTTTGGAGTCCGATAAACGGCCACTTCGCAAAGCCGCCCAGAATGTTCGTATATATGAGGAAATGCTGACGGCCATACTGGAACAGCGTCTGGCACCCGGCACCAAGTTGTCGGAAGATACGCTGGGAGAAATATTTGGCGTCAGTCGAAGTATCATCAGGATTGTCCTTCAACAGCTGGCCCATGAGCGGATTGTCCAGATCCAGCCAAATCGAGGCGCCTTTGTTGCAGAGCCTTCGCATGAAGAAGCACGTGAGGTTCTTCAGGCACGACGTCTAATTGAAGAAGGTGTAGTTCGCCTGGCTGTGAACAAGCATACAGATACCGAGATAAATGATTTACGCGAAATGGTTTCCCAAGAACAAGAGAGTCTAGATAGAGGTAATCATAAAACCTGGATCCGTCAGTCCGGAGACTTTCACTTGAAGTTAGCGGATATTGCCGGAAACCAGACTTTGTCGGCCTATGTTAAAGAGCTGGTCTCTCGAAATTCCCTCATTATCGTGCAGTATCAGAAAGGGAATTTGTCGGCGTGTAGTTGTGACGAGCATTCAGAAATTATTGACGCGATTGACGCACGGGACGAAGACCGGGCGGCAGCTTTAATGCTGGAACATCTTCAGGCATGCGAGGATCAACTCAATCTAAACGGTGGCGAGCCGAAAAGTGATCTATATGCCGTTTTTTCCAAAGCCTCAGAAAATTAAGGATCTGTATTAATGACGGATTATCCGCGTGACTTGATTGGATATGGCGCCAACCCTCCTGACCCCAAATGGCCGGGAAATGCGCGAGTGGCCCTCCAATTCGTGTTGAATTATGAAGAGGGTGGAGAGAACTGCATCTTGCATGGTGATGAGGCTTCCGAAGCATTTCTGTCAGAGATCGTCGGGGCACAGGCGCTCGAAGGTGTGCGTCATATCAGCGTGGAATCAATCTACGAATATGGGAGTCGCGCGGGCGTTTGGCGTCTTCTGCGCTTATTTGAGAAATTCGACATTCCGCTCACTATCTTTGGCATTGCGATGGCGCTGGAGCGGCATCCCGATGTCGCGAGGGCCTTCGTTGACGCTGGTCATGAAATCTGCAGCCATGGTTATCGCTGGATTAATTATCAGTATGTACCCGAAGCCGTTGAGCGCGACCACATGAGAAAGGCAATCGACATCATAGGAGAATTGACTGGAGAGCGACCTCTTGGTTGGTATACGGGAAGAACCAGTCCAAATACGAGGCGGCTGGTCGCAGAAGAGGGGGGCTTTTTATATGATGCCGATGCTTATGATGATGATCTACCGTACTGGATACAAGAGGCGGGTCGAGATCAGTTGATCATACCTTACACACTTGATGTAAACGATATGAGATTTGCTTCATTGCAGGGTTTTAATAGTGGCGATCAGTACTTCGCATACCTGAAAGATAGTTTTGACACGCTGTATGAAGAAGGAGCCGATACGCCGAAAATGATGTCCGTCGGTTTGCATTGCCGGCTGGTTGGTCGCCCGGGGCGCATTGCCGCCTTGAAGCGGTTTTTGGAGTACGTCAAAAGCCATGATAAAGTTTGGTTTTGCCGTCGACTTGAAATAGCGCGGCATTGGCATGACCACCATCCAGTTCAAACAGGAACTCAATAGTTATGGGTGAGTTTAAGAAACGCCCAAGCTCCATGGATAAGGAAACTTTCATCGAGACCTTTGGCGGTGTTTATGAACATTCCCCCTGGGTTGCGGAAGCGATATGGCGCGCTGGCATTGCGCCCACACATGACGTCATTGAAACGTTGGCAGTTTGTATGGCAAAGGTAGTTGAAAGCGCTGATAATGATACCAAGATGAAGCTTATCAACGCCCATCCGGATCTGGCCGGAAAAGCGGCAGTTCGCGGTGAATTGACGGCTGCCTCAACAACGGAACAATCCGGCGCTGGGCTTGGAGAGTGCACATCGAGCGAATTCGAGAAATTTCAAGCCTATAATGAAGCGTACAAAGAAAAGTTTGGTTTTCCGTTCATTAAAGCCGTCAAGAATAGTAACCGACATGAAATCATGGCCGGGTTTGCAGCGCGGATTGGTAACAATCCGGATAAGGAATTTAAGACAGCATTGCTGGAAATAGACAAGATAGCCCGCTTTCGACTGTTGGAACTTTAGTAACATAGGCGCACAAACCGTGCGGATGGAGAATTACATGACACTGGTATCCACTGGTTCCGCCGAGTTTGTGACAAAATATACGAATTTGGCATCGCCTCGGCTGGGAGCTGAAGTAACCTACGCGACTGATGACTTTTTTGCGGATAAGTCGCGCTTAATTGATCCCGCCGATCCCGTCTTCATAGAAGGAAAATACGACGACAATGGGAAATGGATGGATGGATGGGAAAGCCGCCGCAAGCGCGGGGAAGGGTATGATCATTGTATTATTCGACTGGCTCTTCCGGGAATTCTTCATGGCGTCAATATTGATACCAGTCATTTCACGGGAAATTTCCCTCCGGCAGCCTCAATCGATGCTTGTTTTGTAGACGGTGAGCCAAATGCGGCAACCGTTTGGACGGAAGTTGTTGGCTCGTTTACGCTACAGGGAAATAGTCATCATCTTGTTGGAATAGAAAACGAAGGCACCTGGAGCCATCTGCGACTGAATATTTATCCAGACGGTGGCGTTGCCCGGTTACGTGTTTATGGTCAGGTGCAATGTAATTGGGAAAGTCGGGATGCGAATGAAGTCATCGATCTTGCGGCGCTCGTAAATGGGGGGCGCGGGATTGTCGCTAGCGACCAGCATTTCGGATCGCCCTCCAATATCCTTGCACCGGGGCGCGGTGTGGATATGGGCGACGGCTGGGAAACACGCCGGCGCCGGGAGCCTGGTAACGATTGGGCCATTGTTTCCCTCGGCCATCCAGGTATCATTTCGAGCATCGAAGTGGATACCGCTCATTTTAAAGGTAACTTTCCGGATAGTTGTTCTATTCAGGCCGCGATGGTAACTGCCGGAACCGATGAGTCACTGGTCACACAAAGTATGTTTTGGAAAACACTTTTGCCGGAACAAAAACTCTCCATGGATAACATTCATAAATTCAATTCCGAAATTCAGGATATAGGCCCCATAAGTCATGTGCGGTTGAATATTATTCCTGATGGCGGCGTCAGTCGACTGCGTCTGTTTGGTAAAATTTCGAGGTAGAAAACATGAAGCTATCCATTGAACCGCTTACCAAAGAAGCCTTCGGCCCATTTGGAGATGTGATCGAAACGGCTGGATCCGATTTTTTTCCGATAAATAATGGCTCGACACAACGTTTTCATGATCTTGCTGAAATACAATTGGATGCAGGAGCTAGGACGCTGGTCAATATATTTCGGGCGACGCCTTTGGATTACCCTCTCAACATGAGAATGGTCGAGCGGCATCCAGTGGGGAGCCAGGCATTTGTCCCACTCAATAATCGCCCATATTTAGTTGCGGTTGCGCCTAAAGGGGAGGCCGTATCGGTCAAAGATGTGAAGATTTTCTCTGCGCGGGGAGACCAAGGGATTAATTATCATGCAGGGACTTGGCATCATCCGGTTCTCGCCCTTGATGCGATCAGCGACTTTCTCGTTATTGACCGCGGCGGCGAAGGACCAAATTGTGATGAGTATTTTTTCGACGAGCCGGAAATCTGGATAGGGCTATAGCTTGCTACGATAGTGATAGCTGTACAGGCAATTCTTAAAACCCATTTTATTCCAAAAATTTGTGCCGACGACATTCGATTGAACGGCCTGCAAATAGGCGGTGCCAGCACCGACTTTGACGGCTTCTTCAAATAATTCATGGACCATTGCTGCAGCATACCCCCGCCGCCGAAATTCCGGATCAGTTGCGAATTCGAAAAGTCCCAAATAGGTATTGGATAGGGCACCTAGTCCGCAAGCTACAATTTTGTCTTCGCTCTTTACCATCGCCAAGAGCAAATTGTACTCAGTCCGCTCAAGCATTTTCCTGAAAATTATACGAGATTTTGGCGACAAGCCTGTAAGCCTGGCAATGGCGTCAATGCCCTCGATTGATATACCTTTCTCAATGACAACGTCAGCGTTTCGTCTGCTAAACGTAATTTCCTTAAGAGGCTGGATTAAAACATTCGTTGGATCTGAAAGTGAATACCCGCTAGAGGAAAGCAAAGCATCCAGGCTACTATCGGCCAGCGGTGTCAGCCGAAAATGACAGGGTTGGTTATTTTGTTCAAAGGCGGTTTCACAATGGGATATTTTCTTATCCAACGGCAGCGAGCTCCGATGAATAAAATTCACAGAATTTGCCCGACGCGTATGACCATTGGCAAAGCGTAATTGCCAACCATCATAGAATTCGGTATCTAGCGCAGGCAGCGCCGCACGTGCATGTGCTTCGATTTCAGATATAATTGCTGACATGAGGCGCGATATAATCCTTTTGTTCTTGAATTCGCTGCGGAGCAAACAATAATCAATGGCATTGTGCCACAGGAGAATTGACCTGCATATGGGCTCTTGTTTTTCGTCTTTGGAGACACGGCTGTTGGCCGGATGTCTGTGCGTAGTTACCTTGATTTTTGCCGTTTTCTTGGGCTTCGTTGATTTGCGGCCGCAGGTAACCCCGGATTTCTTTTTTGGATCAAACGATCCAGATCTGGCGCAGTCAGAAAAGATACGCTCTATTTTTCCTTCAGACGAGTTTTTGATTGTGAGCGTCGCCAGCGATGATATTGGTTCGGCAAAATACCTCGCGAACTTAACCATTCTGGCTGCGGATATTAAAAAGATTGACGGTATTTCTCGACTGGTAAGTATTGCCGATGGACCAGGAAGTGTCGAGGAGGCGAGGGATAGCCCTTTTTGGCGCCCCCTTCTTATCAGCAAAGGAGAGGAAGCGACGCTGATAATTGCCTTCGTCGAAAATCCAACACCTGGAAGTCTTGTTTCTGAAGTAGAAGCCGTAGCCCGGCTTTTTGATACGGAGGGTAGTTTCCAGATTCGGTTATCTGGAATGCCATACATTGTAGATCAGATCAGGCGAAGCCTGGTGCAGGATATAAAGATCTTCAGCTCTTCCGCCTTGGCCATTTTTACTGTTGTTCTGTTACTTGTTTTCCGATCGCCGATGATCGCTCTCGGAGCAGCGGTTAGCGGTATTACTGCTGTGTTTCTTACCCTAATTGTGCTGCAATTGATGGGTCAAGCTATGGGAATTCTTACGGCTAACCTGGCTATTATTATATTTGTGTTGGTTCAGTCGCAGTTGATTTATCTGACGTCTAATTGGCGCCAGATACATAACGGAACAAAAACGGAAGCAGTCAGACAGGCTGTTTCGAAAACACTCAAGGCGTCTCTATGGTGCACAATCACGACTTTGCTGGGATTTTCTACCCTGCTCTTTGTGGCGGCGGAACCTCTTAGACAACTTGGTGAGGGTGGGATAGTTGGTGCATTATCAGCGCTGCTATGCAGTTTTCTACTTTATCCGGCCTTCCTATTGTTCGCGACCCGTAAAGCCGCGAATAAGAATAAAAAGCGCTTGGTCATAAGTCAGTCGAAAGTGACATATTGGCTCCGTATATCTGCGGCATTTTTGCTTTTGGTTGTGGCAATTTTTTCTGTTCCCGGATTAATGCGATTGAATACGGATCCGAGTTTGTTTTCGTATTTTGACGAAGGGAATGATCTCCACGAAGGCCTTACCTTCATTGACGCCAATGGCGGGAGCAGCCCGATGTCGCTCGTCGTGCGATTGAAAACCGGAGAAAGCCTTGATAGCGAAGCCAGTTATGATGCGATGTGGAAATTGCACAATGCATTGCTTGCCCATAAGGATGTGGGCACCGTCATTTCTCTGCCAGCTTTGATGGCGGAAGCCAATGACCATCCCCTCGCATTCATTTTGCCTTGGCGTGAAATAATAAGCCTCTTGTCTTCTGATTTTAACCAGAGGATAGCGGAGAGTTTTTTGACTAAGGATAGAAGCCAAGCGCTTTATATCTTAAGAATGAAAGAGGGAGGAAGACTTCAGGATCGAAATGTGGTCACGGCTGAGTTGCAGGAAATTGTTGATAACGCTGGTTTTGATACCAGCTTGTCGGGGGGCGTGTATGTTTTGCAAGGCCGCCTTTCCGATCTCGTTGCCAGCAGTCTGAGCTCCGGCATCCTTGCCCTGCTCGCCTTGTTTGTTGGAATAGCGTTTATTGTTACGCGCAACTTGGCATTGACTATCGCATTGGGTGCGACCGCGGCATTGATTCCATTAACAATTTTGGGAGGATGGGGGTGGTTGCGAGTTCCGGTTGACATTATCTCGGCCCCAGCAGCTAACGTCTGTTTTGGAATTGCTGTCGATGCTCTCATACATTTGGCAATAGCAATTAGACAGCGCTTATCGATGATGAAAGCCCGTGAAGCTTGGTCTGCGGCATTGAAGGAACAAACACCGGGGGTCTTGGCTTCAACAGGCATAATAGCGATCGGATTTGTAATTTTCGCCTATTCTGGTTTCCCGCCAACGGCACGGTTTGGTGGAGCGATTGTCATTGGAGCCTTATTTGCGGGCTGCGCGACCATTAGTCTATTTCCTGTGTTGGGCCAATTTTTTATGAAGATTGGTCGCCGCAAATGAACGACGTTTTCCTAAATTCTGAACTTCCAATTGGTGGGGTGCTGGAAGAGATTTCTAACGCACTTTTAATCAATAACATTGCTATTTTACAGGCGGACCCCGGCGCTGGAAAAACAACACTTGCCCCACTTTATCTACTGCAAGAACAGTTGGAGCCCGGAAAAAAAATTGTCATGCTAGAGCCGCGACGGTTGGCGGCCCGGATGGCAGCCCAACGAATGGCAAGCATGATAGGTGAGGACGTCGGCGAAACGGTGGGCTACCGCATTCGGCTTGACAGCAAAGTAAGCACGAAAACGTGCATTGAAGTCGTGACGGAAGGTGTCCTTACGCGTCGATTGCAGGCAGATCCGGAATTGTCCGATATTGGCATACTGATCTTTGATGAATTTCATGAACGGAGCCTGCAGACTGATTTAGGGCTGGCCTTGTCTCGGCAGATACAGGAGGTGTTACGCGAAGATCTGAGAATATTGATCATGTCCGCGACACTGGAAACAGAAAAATTGTCAGCTCTTCTCGGAAATGCACCCGTGATTTCTAGCAAGGGGCGTCAATTCCCAATTAAAACACGCTTTTTGGAGAAGCCCACGAAAGATCGTGTAGAAACAAAAGTGGTGCGAGCCATCGATCTGGCTCTAAGGCAAGAAAAAGGGGACATTCTCGTTTTTTTACCCGGCGCGGGGGAAATTAATCGGGTTCAATCGCTTGTTGCTTCTTCCAATAAGGAAAACGGTGTGTCAGTTTTGCCGTTATACGGAAACCTCAGTCAGAAAGATCAGGACCTTGCTCTCCGACCGTCAGCGGCTGGAAGTAGAAAAATAGTATTGGCAACCGATATAGCTGAGACTAGTTTGACCATCGAAGGCGTTAAGATTGTTATCGACGCGGGCCTTGCACGGTCACCAATTTTTGATCCGAATTCCGGAATGAGCCGACTGGAAACAAAAAGAATTTCCCGATCATCGGCAGACCAGCGTCGCGGGCGGTGTGGACGGCAGGCCGCCGGCATTTGTTATCGATTATGGACTGCGGCTGAAGATCGCAGCCTGGTAGAGCATTCGCCACCGGAAATCATGACGACCGATTTATGTTCATTGGTGCTTGAGCTTGCAAATTGGGGCGTCCAGGACGTTGAAGAACTCCCGTGGATGACAATTCCACCAGCAGGTCCAATGGCACAATCGGAGGAATTGCTTGTCAGTCTTGGTGCACTTGATAAGCAAAAAAAGATAACAACACTCGGCAAGCAAATTATTAAATTGCCCTTACATCCGCGCTTGGCAAGGATGATTATAAAGTCGTCAGAATATTCTGCTTCTAAATTAGCCTGTGATATTGCGAGCCTTTTGTCGGAACGAGACATCTTGCGCCGGGATCGGGAGGCACCAAGCTCAGATATAAAAGATAGATTGAATTTGCTTTATCGCCAACGCCAACAGAAAGCAGCTCCTCGTCGAGATGTTAATGATATGGCCTTGCGACAGATAAATCGTTCTAGCGCGGATTTGATGCGCCGTTTGAAGCAACAAGAAGGAAGATATGACGTAAATCAAGCCGGAATGTTACTCGCGTTTGGCTATCCAGATCGTATTGGGGAGTTGCGAAATAATAGCCAATTGAACTATCGTTTATCCGGCGGCAGGGGAGCCAAGCTTGACGCAAACGACAAACTATTGGGTGAGCCTTATCTGGTTGCAGCAGATGTGGATGGCAAGGGCAGTGACGCTCGGGTATATTTAGCGGCGGCATTATCATATTCTGATATCGAATCCGCTTTCAAAGCAGAATTTGAAACACGACGTCGGGTATTTTGGAACGAAAAACGTCGGCGAATAGAAGCGGTACGCGAGACGTATTTTGGGGCGCTGGTCATGGAAAGTACTCGGCTTACAGACGCTTCGGATGAAGAAATTTCCGCCGCACTTGTATCAGTAATTCGCAATAAGGGGGTGCAAATTCTTCCTTGGGACGAAGCGACAAAATCGCTTGCCGACCGCGTCGCATTTGCTAGATATCATGAGCCAGATGAAAATTGGCCAGATTTTTCCAGCGAAGGCCTTACCCTGCATCTGGAAGAGTGGCTTTTGCCGTATCTTGCTGGATTGACGAGCTTAACACATCTGAAATCGTTAGATCTTGCAAGCATTTTAAAGAACAAAATTGGATATGAGTTAGAGGCACGACTGAAGGTATTTGCGCCGTCATCGATCAAGGTTCCCAGCGGATCCAATATTAGTCTGGATTACTCTAATCCTCAGATTCCTGTACTGTCCGTTAGATTGCAAGAAATCTTTGGCCTTAGAGAAGTACCAAAAATTGCGAAAGGCAACGTAGCTGTCACTGTTCATTTACTGTCGCCCGCCCGCCGCCCCCTACAAGTCACTTCGGATTTGGAGAGTTTTTGGCGGACAACCTACATTGACGTTAAAAAAGATATGAAAGGTCGCTATCCCAAACATTATTGGCCGGACGACCCACTTCAAGCAGAAGCGACCAGTCGTGTCAAAAAGCGTAAGCGAGATTGATTTTGAAAAATCACCTTTCGCGGAATGACTGTCCTAAGGTTGTATGTATGGGCTTAAGAAGATATTCCAACACAGTTTTCTTTCCAGAATGAATGTCCGCTGTCGCGGTCATTCCTGGAAGAATTAAATTCCGATTTGGATCTTCTCCGACATAGGATTGAGCAAGTTTGACTTTGCCTTTGTAATAGTTCTCACCTTGTTCATCCTGAAAAGTCGTAGCAGAAATATGGTTTAGTTCACCCTCTACAGAGCCGTACCTGGAGTAATTATAGGTAACAAATTTTACGGTTGCGCGCTGACCAATATCAAGATGTCCGATATCCTCAGGACGGATTTGAACCTCCAGAACCAGTTCTTGCCCGACAGGCACAACTGTGACGATAGTACTACCGGGCGCGATGACCGAACCAATGGACTTTATGTCAAGCCCCTGAATGACACCGTCTACGGGCGCAAAAATATCCAACCGTCTAAGCTTGCTAATAATTTTGTTAAGTTTTTCTTCCATTTCGGCCGCTTCGGCATTTATTACGGCCAGTTTATCCAGCGCCTCGCGTTTTGCATGATCTACAACTTCCGAAAGGCGGCTTCTTGCCTCAGAAATAGATTGATCAACGGATCGAGATTTTAACGCCAGTTCCTGTAAACTACCTTTCTCTTTGAGGTATAAACGCTCAGATTCCAAGTAGTCAAACCGACTTAATGTGCTGGTTTTTAATAGGCGCCGGCGAATGTTTAACTGTTCTTCAAGCGGCGCTACCTGATTTGCCAGGACAATCTGCTGTGTTTTCAGTAGAGCTTTTTCGGATTTGCGTTGCTCTACTTGCGTCCGCAAAATTGCAACCTGGTTCTTGAGGTCAAGTCGTTGGGCTTCTAAAAGTGCTTGCTGTTCTTTTAAGAACGGCAGGTATCGATCATTGTCTAACGAATATTCCAATGGCTCATTGTTTGTGAATGCAACAAGGCGAGAAATTTTCATTTTTAGGATAACGAGTTGAGTGGTGATCTGACTTTTTTCGGCGAGTAAGTCGGTGGGATCCAGACGCACTATAACCTGGCCTTTTTCGACAATTTCCCCTTCGGTGACGGCTATGTTGCTAATGGTGCCGCCATCGATATGTTGCAGTATTTGCACGGCACCTGAAGGGACGACTTTACCAGACGCAACGGCAACTTCATCAATATCCGCAAAATTTGCCCAAATGACAAAAGCGACAACAATGGCGAAGCCAAATAGCATGGCCGCGCGCAGAAATGGTGTTGGGCCGGTTTCTTCGAGCATGATGGACAACCCAAGACGATTGCTAAAAGGTTTACCCTTGTTCAGCACGAGTTTTTCTGCCGCTTGTTCGATGGGCTCAGTGCCTTCGTTATCTGATGGTTTTGCCATTACGCACCTTCAATAATTTTAGGAATTATAGTCGAGGCTGGTTCTACTGCCCGTACCATTCCTTGTTTTAACAACACAACTTTATCCGCCGCCCGCATGTGGCTTGGGCGATGGGTAACAATAATAATGGTGGCCTTGCCGCGCATGCGTTCAATCGCATCCAAAAAGGCCTGATCACCCTCGTCATCCAGCATGTTTCCGGGCTCATCAAATATCATTATCTTGGCGTCTGTCATAAATGCCCTTGCCATAATGAGCCGTTGCTGAAACCCGGCTGGAAGTTGTCGCAGGATCTGATCGCCGATACGGGTGTCGTACTGATCTGGAAGTGCATTAATATCTTCCGCAAGGTTTGCCCATTCGCAAGCTTCAACAACCTGTTCTTCCGTTGCGGCACTGTTGGCGAGTAAAAGGTTTTGGCGGATGGTTCCGTGGAAAAGTTCACAATTTTGCGGCATATAACCAATTGATCTACGTAAATCCAGTGGATCAATTTGCCTGATATCGATGCCGTCAATCGTGATGCCGCCGACTTGCGGCTGATACATGCCCAGTAATAGTTTTACCAAAGTAGATTTACCGGAGCTGTTTCCACCAGCAAATGCGACTACTTCACCAGGATTTATTTTTAAATCGATGCCCATTACAGCGGGATCTTGATCGGCGGAATAACGAAAACTTACTCTGGAGAAAGAAATCGCACCATCAAACTCTTTTAGGGCGGACGATGTATACGGATTACGTTCGCTAGGCATTGTGAAAAGTTGATTAAGGCGTTTCACACTAATCCCAACTTGCTGAAGCTTCGTAAAAGCGAGAAACAAGGTTTGTGTTGGGGCAAGAAGCCGCCAAACAAGGGCCATGGTCGCCACGAGTGCTCCGACACTCATCGATCCTTCAAAGACGCGTGAGATACCCAGCGCTAAAGTTAAGACACCGGATGTCACCATTAGAACATGGGCAAAGGTTTGTGCACTTGCGGCGACCATGCTGTTTCTCATATTTGAGCGAGCGTTAACGGAAGATATATCTCGGTAACGATCCAGCCAGACTTCCTCTGCTCCCAATTGCTTAATAACCCGCATACTGTTTAAGCTTTCCGTTATGAAAGAGCTTTTAGAGGCTGTACTTGCAATATTTTGAGTAACTCTGCGCTGGATGGCCGGAAAGAGACCAAATCCTATCAAGGCGTACACTAATAACATGGCAATTGGAACGAGTACGAGGCTTCCTCCCAAAAGGCCAATAGCGATCAAGAAAACGAATATAAAAGGAAGCTCCAGAAATGCGATTGCCATTGGGCCAATAAAGAACTCGCGGATCATGTCGAATTCTCTGAACCGTGCCATTTTTGATCCCAGAGACGTTCGCTCAGTTTGTGCCGTAGGGAGGGACAGTATTTTTTGCAGTACAGCGCTGCCAATGATGTAATCAAGACGCGCGCCGATATAGGCCAACATTGTTCCGCGCATAAAGCGTAGGCCGGTATCACAAAGCAAGGCTAGGCCGACCCCAACCAGAAGATAATTCAACGTATCAAAAGATCCAGATCCAATTACTAAATCATAAACAGCCATTATGAAAAGAGGTGTCGCGAGGGCTAATAGATTAAGCAAAAATGTCATCATCAGGATGCGACGGATCAGCGGCATAAATCGCGCGAGAACGCTTTGAAACCAATCTTTCCCCGTACTCCATTGGCCAATTTTCTCCTGATCGATAGGTCGAAAGAAAAAAGCTGTGCCCTGGACACCTTCAGCCTCTTCTTTCGAGATATCGATATTCTCTTGTGTGGCGGAATCAAAAGCTTGAATACCATTCTTATTCGTAGAAAATAGAACTAGGACGGACCCGTTTTTTCTATCGAAAAGGCAGGGCATCAATCGACCATCGAGCGAAGATAGGGTCGATTTCGTCGGCTTGCTTTCGAAATTGAGATTTGCTAACGAGCTTCTGAAATCCATCAGGTCCATGGTCGAGGAAAAATGCGGCATAGCTTCAATAACTTGCGCTGCATCACCGCGCCAGCCAAGGGCTTCTAGCAAAGGTGAAATGCACGCGGCATACTGTGTTTCACGGCCCCAGTTCATTCTGCCGGAGGCATCGCTGGCAGGAGAAAGAAACGTCATTGTCCGGAAACCATTTCTAATTTAGGTGCTGCCGGAACCGGCCGGAACCTGGTAAGGTTTTCAATAGGTGTCGGCACAACATTTCGATCTTGTATCTTGTATCCACTGTCGCTAATTTTTAGGAGCGATGGGCGATGGCTGACTAGAATTATGGTACTTTGATCTTTCATTTGAAGCAGAGCATTTTTGAGGATTTCGTCCCCGGCCATATCGAGTGACGTATTGGCTTCGTCGAATAAAATAACTTCAGGCCTGGTGACGATAGCTCTGGCGATGGCAATTCTTTGACGGACACCGCCAGGGAGACTGTCCATCGCGCCATCACCGATGACGGTATCGTAGCCTTTCGGCAATCGTTTTATAACTGAATCTAGCCCCAGAATATTACATTGCTTGATTGCTTCATCGACAATCTGCCCCCGGCGAAACATGGTAAGGTTCTCCATAATCGTGCCGTGAAAAACAATACCAGTTTGTGGCAGGTAGGCGATATGTTGACGAACCTTGTTTGGGTCTGCTTTTGAGATATCAACGCCGTTTAACAAAACGCGGCCGGATTGGGGGTTTATTAGACCTAACATTAGCCACAGCAGAGTAGTCTTGCCGGATCCATTGGCACCGGAAACAGCGGTTGTTTCTCCTGCAGTAAAAGTTGCGCTCACATTTTCAAACAAAGGGGACGTGTTTCCGCCATAACCAAAGGAGACATCTTCTAGAGTTATTTGCGAACCTGTTTGCGCAACTGGCATTGGCATTGCTGCAAATGAATTGGTCTCTTCAGTAGAAATATGGTTCTTTTCTTGGGGAAGCTCTAATATTGCTTTCACCCGGTCTTGAGATAGTTTGATATTCTGGTAATGGGTCCAAACGCCCATTGCACGCAACAACGGCTGCAATGCTCGGCCCGAAAGTAAAGTACAGGCGGCCAGTCCACCGATGGTTAGTGATTCATTTATAACCAAAACGGAACCATATGCTGCGACCGCCACAAGCGTGATCTGCGAGAAAATAGTCCCTAAACTTTGAGCGACATTATTTTTAAAAGCGACAGTGCGGACGACGCTGGCCGTCGTTTCCTGCAGTCGCTCGTAACGACGAACCATTTGCGCTTCTAGTGCAAGACCTTTGACAGTATGTATTCCAGTCAGGACTTCTATCAGGAAATTATATCGTCTTTCATCCCAAACAGATCTGTCATTTAGCGCTTTTTTCAGTCCATGCCCAACAGCAATTGTAACGACGGAAAATACTATGAGAAGGATCAGTGGAACAAAAATTAGAGGCCCGGCAATAAACCCAACGAGAAACAAAAATATGAAAGCGAATGGTAAATCTATGAAAACCAGCAAACTATGGCCGGACATAAATTCGCGCAAACTCTCTATGGCGTTGAACCGATGTAAATAAACACCTGTGGCTTCTTTTTCAAATCGTACGATATTTGTTCCCAAAGTACGGTGTAGAGCTCGACAACCTGCTATATGCTCGAAACTAGCACCGGCTCTCGCCGTCAAATAAGACCGCGCTAACCGAAAGCAGGTCTCAAATATCAACGCAATTCCGACGCCAATAACCAAAAGCAGTAGAGTTTCCGTAGCATTATTGGGAATTATGCGATCATAGACCTGTAAAATCATGATGGGTAAAGCAAGGGCCAGCACGTTCAGTGCGCCGGATGCGTAAATAATATCGGCACGACCATGACGTAGCTTTGGCAACCTAGCTTGCCGGAGCATTGGCTTATCGTCCAATTCCGGATTAGCCGTCTTTACACGCCGTCTTTGAAAAAGCGCCATTTATTCACCATTTAAATTACGCCCAACAATTGGAAGTAAACGTAAAAATTAAGCCAAAAGTATTAATATTTAATTTTCATAATATTTTATTTTTATCACCGACAAATTGTCCGGAAGACGGAATTGGTTCAAAAATCCCTTGATTCCTGCGGTTCGAATAAACACCAATATCCCTAACAAGTTCTTAATTTTGTTGAAGATGTTCGGATAATTTTACCTAAATATTAAAGGAACATTAAGTCGTTGGGTTTATTTAGGAAGATTAGGTTTAAATCATCTGTTTTCTCAGGCCGCCCCAGGCCTTAATGATAAGTGGATTTAGTAATGAGTGATGATGTCGCAATAGATCAAGCCGCAAAAGAGGCGCTTCTGGACAATACGCAGACTAGCGGACAGGTCGAAGGAGACCCTCTTGGCAACCGTGCCGATAGAATTGATATGCGGGAAATGAATACTGTTGATGACCGCTCTCGCGAAGCGATCCATACGGGCGGCAAGAAAGATCATGATCTTAAACATGAACAAGGCAGTGACGACGACAAATCCGCCCAGGTGTCCGATACCGATAATAAAGATGAAAATTCCCGTGCGCGCGAACAGGCAGATGATGATCAGAATTCGCAGCATCAGGAGGGAACGTCAGCTTCCGGTGATGGAAGCTCTTCAGGCCGTCAAGGCGACTCCATGGAGGACAATCAGAATAGTGAAACCCGCCGCGGCATGGGGAATGATGAAAAAAATGAAACGAGTGCAGGGTCCGAAAGAAGCGCCGCAGAAGGATCTGAAACGTCGTCCTCAGTAACTGGGTTTTCTTCTGAAGCTGCAGGCCTATCGCGCGAAGAACAGCAGGTAGTTGATGCAACGGATGCAGCACCTCATTCCTTAGCTATGGACGATCAGTCAGTTTCAGAGAATTCGGATATTGGGGATGTCGTGGGAACGGTCTCTGCAGTTGATCCTGAAGGCAAAACACTGTCTTTCAGTTTGGCCGATGATGCCGGCGGCAGTTTTCTAATTGATTCATACACTGGTGAGATTACCGTAAACACGGCTCTGGATTTCGAGACGACGGATAATTATGAAGTAGTTGTGGATGTCTTCGATGGTGTAAATACCACTCAGCAGAGTTTTAGTCTTTCTGTTGCGGACATTGATGAAGCTGCTCATTCAGTATCCATGGATGATCAGACCATTGCAGAAGATGCTGAAGTTGGTGACGTCGTGGGAACTGTGTCGGCTATAGATCCAGAAAGTCAAACGCTTACTTACAGTTTGGGTGATGATGCGGATGGAAAATTTACCATCGACAGCACAACGGGAGAAATTTCCGTGGCGAGTGCTTTGGACTATGAAACATCAGAAAACCATCAACTTGTTGTAAATGTCGACGATGGCACGCAAATTACACAGCAGATTTTTACCATTAACATTGATGATGTTAAAGATGGAAAATCGGGCCTAAACTTGGACGGAACGGATGGCAATGATCGCCTTTATGGCGGTGAAGATAACGACACGTTGTCGGGTAACGGCGGGAACGATACTCTCTACGGATACGAGTCCGAAGACAAGCTTTTTGGCGGCGAGGGTAATGATCGCCTATACGGCGGTGACGACAATGACAGCCTTTATGGTGACGCAGGCAATGACATTCTGTATGGAGAAGACGGCAACGACAAATTGTCCGGCGGCACTGGAAATGATTACCTGAACGGCGGAGACGGTAAAGATAATTTATCTGGCGGTGATGGTAATGACCGTCTTTATGCGGGTGCCGGAAACGATAAACTGACAGGTGGAGATGGGAACGACACACTCGTCGGGGATGCTGGCAAGGATAACTTGTCCGGCGGTGACGGCAACGATTACCTGAACGGTGGTGCGGACAACGATAAACTCACCGGCGGAGAAGGTAGTGATCGTCTCTATGGTGGTGACGGTAAGGACAAGCTTACTGGCGGTGAGGGTAATGATCGTCTCTAT